>NZ_CAMXYE010000009.1 GCF_947253055.1 uncultured Arcanobacterium sp.
GATATTGCACATCTCCAACCGCAATGCCTGCTTCTTCTTGCACTTCGCGCACTACGGCCATTTCGGCGGTTTCTCCCGCCTCAATAAAACCTGCGAGAGCAGAAAAACGCCGCTTATCCCACGCTGCTTTTCGCCCTAGCAGTAGGCGATCTTGTGCATCTAATACCCCTACGATTACCGATGGATCGGTACGCGGAAAAATAATATGCCCGCGCGCGCAATGTGCCTCCCAGCCGCCGTTTTGAAAAGAAGTAGGAGCGGCGCAGACACTGCAATACTTTTGGCTTAATTGCCAATTACCGAGTGCAATTTGCGCGGTAGCTAAGCCCACTTCCAAATCACTCAAGTCCGGGCCCACCACGTAGAGAGGTAAAAATTCGCTCTGCGGAGGGAGAACTAGTGGCAGATCATCTGAGGCAAGAGGCGGCGCGGCAGATGTAGCGGGCGTTGCGGGCGATAATGGCAAAGTTACTGCAGGATTATTTTCTCCTGCCGCCAATCTCCCCAGCTCAATACCGAAATAGGGAGTTTGCGAATAAATACCGAGATAGTTAGCTTGGGCGGCAATTTCCGGAGGAACTTGCGAATGGGAGAGCAAAAGTAAGTGGCGCGGTGCAGCGCCTTTGGCATTTACTTCTGCTCCGCTACTTACTTCTGCTTCCGCGCCTTGCGTAGAAGACGCAGGGAGCAGAGCAATTTTATTTTCGTCGGTGACTAAATATCGAGCGGAGCTTGCGGAGCGCATATTTTGTAAATACGCCGGATCAGCACGCCAGATAGCATCTCGAAAAGCTTTGGCTCTTCCTAATACAAAGTCCATATTTCCTAAACTTTCCCTCAGTTCTCCAAGATTTCGCGCTGATTTAGTGCCTCTACTTCGGAAGATTCTCCGTTTTCTTATTCTGCCGCTTCTCTTAAAAGCATTCTAGCGCGAAAATTCGCCGTTAAAGCAGTGGTGTTTTCCTTAAATTATGAAATCTAGAGAATAAACTGCCACAATAATACAGTGGACCTTGTGGAAAAAGATTTGGAAGTAGCTGATTTTATCTCACAGCCTTCCAGTTGGGCCTCCCCGCCGTGTGCATATCCACTGCGCGAAGGAGCTCATCTAGTAGGAGATGGCATCGATGTAGCCGTATACGCGGGGCTAGCAGAAAAAGTAGAGATTTGCTTTTTCTCCCCGAGCGGCCAGTGCACAGAATCTTTTTCTCTACATCGCCAACTACACGGCCTGTGGGCAGGGCATATACCAGGAATATCGGTAGGAGACCGCTACGGTTTTCGCGTCTTCGGGCACTGGGATCCAGATTCCGGAATGCTCTACAATCCAGCAAAAGTACTTCTCGATCCCTATGCGCGCGTTTTAGCGCAAACCCCCACTCTCCACCCGGCGCTATATGGGAAAACTGTAGATAAGCACTTTATCCCTAATCCGGATATGCAGGCAGATAAGCGCGATTCGGCGCCTTTTGCTGCTTTAGGTATGGTCACTCCCCCCGACGAAAAAATTGATTCCCACCCGCGTATTCCTTGGAACGACACCGTTATTTACGAAGCACACGTAGTGGGATTGACGAAAAATCTACCTGGCGTACCCCCGGAGCTGCGCGGCACTTATGCGGGAGCCGCCCACCCCACCACCATTGCCCACCTAAAAAAAATCGGCGTCACCGCGCTCGAATTACTCCCGATTCACGCTAAATTTAGCGAGCCTTTTTTAGCGCAGCGCGGTTTAGAAAATTACTGGGGCTACAATACGCTTTCTTTTTTCGCCCCCGAACCTTCCTATGCTTCTGCCGCTGCTCAAGCCGCTGGGCCCTTGGCAATTCTCGCAGAAGTAAAAGGTATGGTAGAACTGCTCCACGCCGCCGGGATTGAGGTAATTATCGACGTCGTCTATAACCACACTTGCGAGGGCGGAAAAGACGGACCTTCTCTCTCGTGGCGCGGTTTAGATAATACTGGCTACTATCGCCACGATTCTCACCATCCGGGAGTGCTAAAAGACACCACGGGTTGTGGAAATTCTTTAGATTTTCGGCGCAATACCGTAATAAAAATGACGCTGGATTCGCTGCGCTATTGGGTAGAAGTAGTGGGAGTAGACGGTTTTCGTTTTGATTTAGCCGTCACTTTAGGGCGCGAAGGCGATTCCTTTAACCACAATCATCCCTTGTATGTGGCTATGGCCAGCGACCCGGTACTCTCTAGCGTAAAACTAATTAATGAACCATGGGATCTTGGCTACGATGGCTGGCAAACTGGCGGATTCCCGATTCCCACCGCAGATTGGAATGATCGCTTCCGCGATTCGCTGCGCTCTTTCTGGGTAGCCCAACCCCGGGCAATTACCGCTGGCACTCCTGGTACGGATTTACGCGATTTAGCTACGCGCCTTTCTGGCTCTGCAGATCTTTTCGGCCACGGGCGGGTGCCGGGCGGGCGCGGGACTTATGCTTCAATTAATTTCATTACGGCGCATGACGGATTTACGATGCGCGATTTGGTGTCTTATAACGACAAACACAATGAGCTGAACAAAGAAGATAATAAAGACGGCACTGGCAATAATCTCGCGTGGAATCACGTCATAGAGGGTGATACCACCAACCGGGAAATCCAAAAAAATCGCCAAAAGACTATTCGCAATCTTTTCGGCTCGCTGCTGCTCTCGGCGGGCACTCCGATGATTACCGCCGGAGATGAAATAGGGAAAACGCAGCTGGGGAACAATAATGCTTACTGCCAAAATTCCTCTATTTCGTGGCTAAATTGGGATATCGGCCCCGATTGGGAAAATATCACTGCCACCGTGGCTTATTTAACGGAACTGCGCCGCCAGCACCCGGTGTTGCGCCCCCAGATTTTCTACAGCGGCGAAGCTATTTCCGAAGGCGGAGTACGCGATTTAGAGTGGTTTAATAAAGATGGACAGCCAATGGGAGAATATAGTTGGTTCGATAATTCTATCCGCACCCTCCAGATGCTGCGCGCCGGCGGCGAAGCCGATGGAGACGCCTTACTCGTAATAAATGGCAATCTCACTGCACAAGAGATGACCCTCCCGCAAGGGCAAGGCAAAGATTTTACCTTGGTTTGGAGCTCCGAATGGGAAAATCCCCAGCAAGAGCACATTGCTTATGCTCCGGGCAGCTCTAGCACGCAAGAGGCGCTTTCTCTCCGCCTATATTTCACTTCTCCCCCCGAGTAAGGATAATATGAGGGCGGACTATCTAAGAGCACATCACCGTAGGTAAATATCATATAAGCAAACTCGGGGTGGAAAGTTATTTATTTTAGGAAAGAGAATCGAATTATGAGTGCGCAAGATTCAGCTACTGCTCTCGAAGAGGCTACTTCCGCTGCCTCTTTAGCGCAGGCACATCGCGTAAGTGAAAAAATAAAGGCAGCTATAGCCAAAGACCCTTCCTCTTTCCGAGTACTCACGGGCGATAGACCTACTGGGAATCTGCATATTGGCCACTATTTTGGATCCTTACTCAACCGCTGTAATCTCCAGCAACAAGGAGTAGACACTTGGGTATTGATTGCCGATTACCAAGTGATCACTGATCGCGACGGCGTCGGACCAATTCGCGAGCGCGTCTATTCACTGCTCACTGACTACTTAGCAATCGGTATGGATTCGGAGCAAACCACTTTCTTTGCTCATTCGCAGATACCGGAATTAAATGAATTACTCCTTCCGTTCCTCTCTTTAGTGAGCGACGGAGAATTACGCCGCAACCCGACAGTGAAAGCAGAGCACGAAGCTACCGAAGGGCGGGCGTTAAGTGGTTTATTACTCACTTATCCGGTACATCAAGCTGCCGATATTCTCTTCTGTAAAGCAAATGTGGTGCCGGTAGGAAAAGATCAGCTTCCCCACCTGGAGCAGGCGCGCCTAATCGTTGATCGTTTCCATAAACGCTATACCGACGGTTCGGAAGAGGCGCGAATTTTTGCTCGCCCCCAAGCTTTACTTTCCGAAGCGGAAACGGTGCTAGGGCTCGATGGGAAAAAGATGAGTAAATCGCGCGGCAATACCATTGAGATTGGCATGAGCGCCGATGAAACTGCTCAGCGTATTCGCAAAGCGGTGACGGATTCCGATCGCCATATCACCTACGATCCGGTAAATCGCCCGGAAGTGGCAAATTTACTTCTCCTTACGGCTTTAGCCAGTGGCAGAGATCCCCAAGAACTAGCGGCAGAAATTGGCGATGGCGGCGGCGGAACACTAAAGAAAATGGCCACGGAAGCGATTAATGAGCATTTTGCGCCGATTCGCGCCCGGCGGGCTGAATACGCACAAAATCCGCAATATCTAGAAGAAATTTTGCAGCACGGAGTGGAAAAAGCTCGGGAGCAGGCCCAAGTTACTTTGGAGCAAGTACACCGCGCCTTAAATATGGTATATTTCTAATTTTAAAATTTTTATGTAAAATTTTTCATTAATTTAAGACTACTAGCAGGGGCTTAAATTTTCGTTACGTAATTTTTTACAAAAATATAGCTTTGTAGAAAGCTCTTTCTCGTATATGCTTGCAATGACAGCTTAGGCAAGTTTATGCCAAAAGGTATTGATTGCCTTCTGAGTGCAAGGAGAGTCATGACTAACATTGATACTACCTCCGCCATTGGCCAGCAAATCCGCACTGTTTCCGGGCGCACCCCCGCTGCGGGCACAGATATGGAATACTGGACCGCTACCGCGAATGCGATTGTGGCAAAATTGGCGGATTCTTGGGAAAAAACTGAGAAGACCTACAATTCCGGGCGGATGCAGCATTATTTCTCGGCAGAGTTCTTAATGGGGCGAGCGATGCTCAATAACCTCAACAATTTGGGGCTTATTGCCGATACCCGCGCCGCACTCGAAAATTATGGGCAGGATTTAAGCAATGTTTTAGACGCCGAATACGATGCAGCACTTGGAAATGGCGGCCTGGGCAGATTAGCAGCTTGCTTCCTTGATTCTTGCGCCACCCTAAATTTACCTGTACGCGGATATGGAATCCTTTACCGCTACGGTTTGTTCAAACAGTATTTTAAAAATGGCTACCAGGAAGAAAAACCGGACGCTTGGATGGAAGAAGGTTACCCCTTCGTCATTCGCCGGGAAGAAGAGCAGAAGCTGGTGCACTACAACGATTTAGTGGTGCGCGCTATCCCCTACGATATGCCTATTACCGGGTACGGCACGAAGAATGTAAATACCTTGCGGCTGTGGAAATCGGAACCCTTGGAAGATTTCGATTACAACGCCTTCAATTCGCAAAAATTTACCGAAGCAATTGTAGAGCGGGAGCGCGTACATGATATTTGCCGCGTACTCTACCCGAATGATTCTACTTTCGAAGGAAAAGTACTCCGGGTGCGCCAGCAGTATTTCTTCTGCTCTGCCTCCCTCCAAACTATTGTGGAAAATGAGTTGAAAGAGCGCGGCAGTCTCAAAGAATTCGCCAAGTACAACTGCATGCAGCTCAACGACACCCACCCGGTGCTGGCAATTCCAGAATTAATGCGTATTTTGCTCGATGAGCACAATATGAACTGGGAAGAGGCTTGGGATATCGTCAGCCACAGCTTCGCCTACACCAATCACACCGTATTAGCTGAAGCGTTAGAAACTTGGGAAATATCTATTTTCGAGCGGCTCTTCCCGCGCATTATGGAGATTATTTACGAAATCGATAATCGTTTCCGCTCCGAATTGGCAGCTGCCGGCTACCATCCAGGAAAGATTGACTATATGGCTCCCGTGAGCGGAAATATGGTACATATGGCGTGGATAGCCTGCTATGCCTCGTATTCAATCAATGGCGTGGCAGCACTGCACACCGAAATTCTCAAGCGGGATACGCTCCACGATTGGCACGATATCTGGCCCGAGAAGTTCAATAATAAGACAAACGGAGTGACCCCCCGCCGCTGGCTCGATTTGTGTAACCCGCGACTTTCGCAGCTACTTACGGAGCTGATTGGCGACGATTCTTGGGTACGCGATCTCGATAAGCTCCAGAGCTTAGAAAGCTACCTAGAAGACGATTCCGTGCTCAGGCGGCTGAATGAAATAAAAGCAGCCAATAAGCGCGATTTTGCGAAGTGGATTAAAGAGCGGCAAGGTATCGAAATTAATCCAGAAGCTATCTACGATGTACAGATCAAGAGATTGCACGAATATAAGCGGCAATTAATGAACGGATTGTACATTCTGGATTTGTATTTCCGTATCAAAGATAATCCGGAGCAAAAGTTCCCGCCGCGCGTATTTATTTTCGGCGCCAAAGCCGCTCCCGGCTATGTGCGGGCAAAGACGATTATCAAATTGTTGAATGAAATTGCCAAACTGGTCAATAATGATCCAGTGGTATCTCAGACCATAAAAGTGGTATTTGTGGAAAACTACAACGTATCACCAGCTGAGCACATCATTCCTGCTGCAGATGTATCGGAGCAGATTTCCACAGCTGGAAAAGAAGCTTCCGGTACTTCCAATATGAAGTTCATGATGAACGGCGCCCTCACTTTAGGCACAATGGACGGAGCCAATGTGGAGATTGCCGAAGCGGTAGGAAAAGAAAATGCCTATATTTTCGGAGCTCTAGAAGAAGATTTGCCCGAGCTACGCCGGGGCTACAATCCCCAAGCCGTGGCCGAAGAAACTCCGGGGCTGCGCCGCGTGCTAGATGCCTTTACCGATGGCACTCTCAGCGATGAAGGTACTGGCATTTTCCACGATTTGCAGATTTCCCTCCTCGAATCCAACGGTTGGGAAGAAGCTGATGTGTACTACGTGCTCGGTGATTTTGCTGATTATCGGGAGACGCGCGACCAGATGGCCGCAGATTTCTATCGCAATCGGCGGCATTGGGCCCAAATGTGCTGGAAGAATATCGTCGAATCCGGGCGTTTCTCTTCCGATCGCACCATCAGTGATTATGCGGAAGAAGTTTGGAAGATTTCCCCTTCCGCTATCTAAATCCATAATTTCTATTCCAGAAGCCTAACGCATTTCGAAATTTCCATTTCCTAAAGCGTTAGGCTTCTGGAATACTAGAATTAGTAACGCAGTTCACAAGATATTTTGGGTAGTGAAGGTGAGTATCATGGTGAAAAAGACAGCGGCAAAAACTACTTCTCCGCAAGCAGTCAAAAGTAGAAAGAATAACCGAGAAAACACCAGTAAATCTGCGCCAAATTTTCCGCCGGCACAGCAGCCTGCCCCCTATTACCGTATTGGCCGAATTCCAATAACGAATGTATACCCCGCTTTAGAAAACGGAGCGCTTCCAGCAAAAGCGGTAGAAAATGAATCTATTCCTATTCGCGCCACCGTCTTCCGAGAAGGCCACGATCAATTTGGCTGTGAATGTGTGCTCGTGAATCCCGCCGGCGAAGAAGTGGCCGCTGCGCCTATGGTCGATATCGCTCCCGGGCTGCGCCGGTATGAGGGATGGCTCCGGCCAACTTATCCGGGCGAGTGGAAATTTTTTGTACGCGCCTGGTCAGACCCTTATGCCACTTGGCATCACGATGCGGAAATTAAAATTAATGCAGATATAGATGTGCCTTTAGTATTGCTCGAGGCCGCCGCCGTCTTAAATAGAGCCATGAAGAATATGCCGCGGGGATCTGCCGAGCGGCAGACTTTGCGGCAAGCTCTCGAAATAGTCAATAAAAAGCGCACTCCCGCCCTCCAGCGCTATGCGGCCGCCACCTCCGCAGCTGTACAAGAAGCACTCTCTCGCTATCCACTGCGCGATTTTATTTCTACTTCTGCGCAGTTTCCGCTACAAGTAGATAGAGAACGTGCTCTTGTAGGCTCCTGGTATGAGATTTTCCCGCGCACCGTGGGAGCCCACTTCGATAAAAAGCAGCAAAAATGGATTTCCGGCACCCTGCAAACCGCGCGCGCTGACTTAGACCGGATTGCTGATATGGGATTTGACGTCGTCTACCTGACGCCGGTACATCCAATTGGCACCACCAATCGGAAAGGGAAAAATAATTCCTTGATTGCTAGCCCGGACGACCCCGGTTCTCCTTATGCAATTGGCAGCTCCGATGGCGGGCATGATGCAATTAACCCTGATTTGGGGGATTTTGCTGATTTCGATGCTTTTGTGGCCCGGGCGAAGGAACTGGGTATGGAAGTCGCACTAGATATTGCTTTGCAGTGTTCACCTGATCATCCGTGGTTAAAGGAACATCCGGAATGGTTTACTACCCGCGCGGACGGCACAATTGCTTTTGCGGAAAATCCACCGAAAAAATATCAGGATATTTACCCGCTCAATTTTGATAACGATCCAGAAGGAATCTATCAGGAAATTAAACGCATCCTCGAGCTCTGGGTGGCACATGGGGTGAGCATATTTCGAGTAGATAATCCACATACAAAGCCGCTGTGCTTCTGGCAGCGAATTTTGGACTACTTCCATCGGGTACATCCGGAAGTAATTTTTCTTTCCGAAGCCTTTACCCAGCCACCGATGATGCAGACTCTGGGCATGCTGGGATTCCACCAGTCCTACACTTATTTCGCTTGGCGCAATGAAAAAACGGAGATTGAAAAATACTTATTAGAAGTATCGCACGAGAGCGACTACCGAATTAGACCCACTTTTTGGCCGACTACTCACGATATTCTCACTCCTTATATGCAGCAGGGAGGCCTGCCCGCTTTCGCTATTCGCGCTGTACTCGCCGCAACTGGCTCCCCTACTTGGGGTATATATTCTGGATATGAACTAGTAGAGAATGTGGCTCGCCCCGGATTTGAAGAACAAATCGATAACGAGAAGTACCAGTTTAAAGAGCGCGATTTCGCAGCGGCAGAGACAAATGGCATAGCTAATCTCCTGCAGATGCTAAACGGTATCCGCGCCCGGCATATTACCCTGCGGCGTTTACGAAATGTACAGATTCACGGCACCAGCAACGATAAGATTCTCTGCTTCTCTAAAGTTGCCCACCCGGAAGAAAACGACGGCAAGTTGGATGCCGTGCTCGTAGTGCTAAATTTAGATCCCTATGCTTCCCGCGAAGCCACTCTCTATCTAGATCTTTCTGCTTTCGGAGCACACGGACGCAGTGACGACGGCGCGGTATTGAAAGTATATGATGAGATTTCTGGAGAGACGTACTACTGGAATAGCCACCCCTATGTGCGCCTCGACCCCCATGGCCGGGTAGCTCATATTCTAAATGTGCAGGTGATTGCCGATGAGCACTGCTGAAGAAGATATAGCCGACTTTATCCGCCCCGAGGGCACAACAGATTTAGAAATACTGCTCAATTCCTGGATAGGGGCGCGGCGCTGGTTTACGGGAGAAAGAAAAAATCCCGCAGCTGCTGTTACCGGAATTTTTGGAATAGCTAAACAGGAAGATGCTTTCACTGCTCTGTGCAGCGTCCAAAGTGGCAATACCACCTATTTAGTGCCGCTAACTTTCCGTAAAGTTTCAGCTTCTATCCCACTCCCCGCCGATAATCCCCCAGCTTTATTGGGAGAATGGGTGCAAAGCGGGGAAAAATATGCCGTAATCGATGCTACTGAAGATCCACAAGGGCAAATTGCATTATTACAAACTTGCTTTGGAGAAACTGGCCCAGCTACGGCGCACCCGGGCGAAGTTGGAAATATCTCTGCCCAAGCCCTGCGCGGTGGCACCGCCGAACTGCCGGGGATTGAAAAAATACAGCCATTGCGCTCAGAGCAATCTAATACCTCGATTATTTATTATTTTCCAGCTGCGCCCGGAGCTGAACAAACTACCGCTAATGCACCGCACGAAGCGGGAATTATTCTAAAACTTTTTCGAATTGCCCACTGTGGAGCTAATCCCGATATTGAACTGCAGCAAGCACTAGATAAAGCGGCTCCCGGATTAGTGCCGAAACAGTACGGAGCGGCAGAGATACAACTACCAGCGGGCACCGCGGCCATTATGACGGCACAAGAATTCATTGCCGGAGCAAAAGATGCCTGGCAAGTATTCCAAGCAGAATTGGCACTTCCTTCCGGAAAAGTAGCTGATCCAGCCGAAATTGTAGCTTTAGGCCGCCTTACCCGCGATATTCACCTCGTACTGGCGCAGCTTTTTCCGACTGCCGAAGTAGATGGAATTGTAAAAGAAAATATCTATTCCACTTGGATCGACCAGGCGCAGAAGGCGGTAGAAAAAGCTCCCGAGCTGGAAAAATACCGCGAAAAAATCATCGAGATTTTCACCGCCGCCATTCAGGTACCCTGGCCGTTACGGCAAAGAATGCACGGAGATTTTCATTTAGGGCAAGTGTTGAATGCCCCCGGACGAGGCTGGGTGGCTTTAGATTTTGAAGGAGAGCCACTCCGCTCTTTAGCCGAACGCACCGCTCCTGGATTAGCTCTGCGCGATGTAGCGGGCATGCTGCGTTCTTTCTCCTATGCAGCAGGAGCGGCAGAATTAGCCGGCCGCCCTAGCACCGCCACTGGCCCGTGGGAGCAAGAAGCAACCCAGCTGTTTATCCAAGGCTACGGGGCGCTGACTGAAGGAGAGCAAATTTTATTGCGCGCGCTCCTTCTCGAAAAAGCACTTTATGAGGTAGTATATGAAGCTACCTATCGCCCGCGCTGGCTCCCTATCCCAATTCGCGGAATACAAAAACTACTAGATAATCCCTAGTTTTTTATACATATTCTTTAGTTATTTCCCAGTCGATATGAAAACATGAAAGAATAAGACCATGAACTCCAAAGCTATTCCCGTTTCTCCCGAAGTTTTAGACGCAGTCTCCCAGGGTGCTTATCATTCCCCGCACGATGTGTTGGGGCCGCACACTGATGGAGAAAATCTGACGATTCGCGTGATTCGCCAACTCGCTGATTCCGTAACTGTTATTACTGCAAATGGAGAGTATCCGGCCACCCACGAGCACAACGGAATTTGGGTAGCTGTCTTAGAAAATTCCGATATTGTAGATTATCGAATTCGTGCCACCTACGGAGAAGAAGAGCTGGTAACTGACGATGGCTATCGCTTTTTACCCACGGTAGGCGATGTAGATAAGTATTTATTCGGCGAAGGGCGCCACGAAGAACTGTGGAAAGTACTTGGTGCCCATTTACAGGATTATCAGACGGAACTGGGCGAAGTAACGGGCGCCAGCTTTTCTGTCTGGGCGGCTAATGCGCGCGCCGTGCGAGTAGTGGGCGATTTTAATGCTTGGAATGGCGAAATTTCAGCTATGCGCACCCTCGGAACTTCTGGGATTTGGGAACTTTTCGTGCCGGGAGCTAAAGAGGGGCAAAAATATAAATTTGAAATTCAGTATCAGGATGGCTCTTGGCATCAAAAAGCCGATCCAATGGCGCGGCGCACAGAAGAACCGCCCTCTACTGCCTCTATAATCACTGAGTCTCAGTTTGTCTGGGACGACGATGAATGGATGGAAAAACGGGCGGCACAAGATGCGCACTCCGGGCCGCTATCTATATATGAAGTACATATCGGATCTTGGCGAAAAGGACTTTCCTATCGCGAACTAGCTGCACAATTGATTGGGCACGTAAAGTATCTCGGTTTTACACACGTAGAGTTTCTCCCCGTAGCGGAGCATCCTTTTGGGCCTTCTTGGGGCTATCAAGTCAGTTCCTACTACGCCCCTACGGCGCGCTTCGGCACCCCAGATGATTTCCGCTATCTTGTCGATGAACTGCATAAAGCGGGAATAGGCGTAATCGTAGATTGGGTGCCCGCGCACTTCCCCAAAGACGATTGGGCACTGGCTCGTTTTGACGGCACGCCACTTTACGAAGATCCCAACCCCCTCCGCGGCGAACACCCAGATTGGGGTACATATGTATTTAATTTTGGGCGCAATGAGGTACGGAATTTCTTAGTGGCTAATGCCCTGTATTGGTTGGAGGAATTCCATATTGACGGTATCCGCGTAGATGCGGTAGCTTCTATGCTCTACTTAGATTACTCCCGCGAAGACGGCCAATGGCAGCCGAATATCTACGGCGGGCGAGAGAATCTCGAAGCTATTTCCTTCATTCAAGAAGCAAATGCTACTGCCTACCGCACCCATCCCGGAATTATGATGATTGCCGAAGAATCTACGTCTTGGGGTGGCGTCACCGGTTTGACGGAAAATGGCGGGCTGGGCTACGGCCTCAAGTGGAATATGGGGTGGATGAACGACACTCTTCGCTATATGCAGGAAAAACCCATCAACCGGCGTTGGCATCATGGAGAGCTCACTTTCTCACTGGTCTACGCTTTCTCGGAGCATTTCCTGCTGCCGGTTTCACATGATGAAGTAGTACACGGCAAAGGTTCGCTATATACGAAGATGCCCGGAGATCACTGGCAAAAACTAGCTGGACTTCGCCTACTCTTCGGCTATCAGTGGTCACATCCGGGTAAACAACTCCTCTTTATGGGGCAAGAATTCGGGCAGATTGACGAATGGAGCGATAATCGCTCCTTAGATTGGTGGCTTACCGATAACCCCGGGCATGACGGCGTAATGCGTTGCGTAAAGGCCCTCAATGAAGTGTATAAAGCACATCCGGCTCTCTGGTCAGATGATTTCACTAATTCTGGTTTCGAATGGATTGACGTATCGGACGGAGATAATAATGTGCTCTCCTATCTACGTAAATCTGCAGATGGTAAAGAAGTAGTAGCGGTGGTATGTAATTTTGCTGGAATACCACATAATGACTACCGGGTAGGATTACCGAGCGGCGGCACCTGGGATGAAATTTTCAACTCTGATGCCTGCGAATTCGGCGGCAGCGGGGTAGGAAATATGGGCAGACTAGAGGCAGAGGAAATTCCTTGGAATGGCCGCCCCTATTCAGTAAAGATGCAGCTTCCCCCGTTCGGAGTGGTTTATTTTGCTCCACATAAGGAAGCTGCTAGCGAAGAATAAGAATCCCTGAGACTGAGCAATGACGAAAAAGATTCGACTTGTAGATCTAGCTAAGCAGGCAGGAGTCTCTACTGCCACCGTATCTAGAGTGCTAAATGATAAAGGATCAGTGGCGGTGGAAACTCGCCACGCGGTGCTAGCTGCTTTAGACTTATTGGGCTACGAACGCCCGGAGCGGCTACGAGAGCGCGGCGGCGGGCTAATCGGCCTGATTCTGCCGGAACTCACCAATCCGATTTTTCCGAGCTTCGCCCAGCATCTGCAGACCATGATGAGTATGCAGAATTACACTCCCCTATTTGGTACCCAAGTAGCGGGAGCTACCACTGAAGATGCTTATGTGGAGGCCATGCTGCGCCACCGCGTATCAGGCCTAATATTCGTATCTGGTCTCCACGCCGATTTAACGGCTGATTTAGAAAGATATGAACGAATTACTTCACTCGGTATTCCTTTTGTGACTATTAATGGCGCAAATCCACAGCTAAATGCCCCCGATTTTTCAGCTGATGACTACTCTGCCGTCACCCAAGCTATGCGCTATTTAATAGCCCAAGGACATAGCCGTATTGGACTCGCTACTGGCCCGCTCCGCTTCGTACCTGCCAAAGTAAAAGCCGATGCCTATCGCGATGCCTTAAAGAAGTTTTTACCTAATGTGCCACCTATGCATGCAGTTACGCTCTTCACTGTAGAAGGCGGGCAATCGGCGGCACAAGATTTAATAAAACACGGCTGCACGGCAATTATTTGTGGTTCAGATGTAATGGCACTCGGAGCGATTCGCTTTTGCCATCACGCGGGCATTCGCGTGCCCCAAGATATATCGATAATTGGCTACGATGATTCGCCACTTATTGCTTTCTCCGATCCACCACTCACCACTCTCCGGCAGCCGGTGAAAGCTATCTCCGAAGCAGCTATTAGTGCCTTAATTACCAATATTCAAGGCGCCAATACAATAAATAACTCTATGCATTTTGCTCCTGAGTTAATTGTGCGTAGCTCGACCGGGCCGGTATAAAAATAACCGCAGTTAGAACGGCTGGCTGGTCAACTAGCTAGCTAATCAACCAGCCAGCTAGCCAGAACAGCGTATAGCGGAAGCAGCAAATTACTAGAACAGTAAATTAGTAAGCTCACGCCGAGCTTGTTTCACAGTTGGATCTTCGCTCCCTACTACCATAAACAACTCTAATAGCCGTTTACGCAGTTCTTCGCGAGATTCGGCGGCATTATCCGCTATTCTATCTAGCAGCCGTGCAAAAGCCGCTTCTGGCCTCCCAATCGCTACTTCTACATCCGCGGCAGCAAGATGAGAATTTATATCTGCCGCCGGCGCCGCATTAGCTTTTTCTAAAATTTGTTGCAACCCGCTCGGTTCCCCCAGCGGATTAAGCGCTTGTATTCTCTCCAATAAATCAACTTGCGCCAAAGCAGATTTAGCCACGGCGTCACGTGGATTTTCCTTTAACGCTGCGTGATAAGCTCGCCGCGCCGCCGGTAAATCATTTGCCGCAAGGGCAGCTTGCCCTTCTTGATGTAAAGGTGGAATTTCTGGAGCAACCGGGGCGGCATTTTCTCCATCTAATATTCCGGTGATGCCATAGTTAGCGGCAGCTTCGAGTAGCTTCTCTAAAGTGAGGGCAATATCTGCTTCTTCCGGCGCGCCGGTAAAAAGGGGAATTGGTTGACCTTGCAATAGGGCAGCTGCCGCTGGTAAAGCTTCTACCCCAAAGGCGGCAGCCACTTCTCGCTCTTTTTCGCAATCCACTATCCCCAACTGCAGTCGCCCCGCATAATCAGATATTAAACGACGCAGCAGCGTCAATAATTTCTCCGAATTAGATGCTTGCGCAGTGTGAAAGGCCAATACCACTGGTACCTGCGCAGAAGTACTTAGTACGGCAGATAAATTACTCTGCGTGACCTCTACAATCCACTCCCCCGGTATTTTTTGCCCGGCTGCTGAGGCTTTCGGCGCCGCACCTTTATTTTGTAATCCGGAAAGATCTATTGCGCCAGCTAAAGATCCTGAAAAAGAATTCATATCCACTTTTACTCTGCTTTCGTCACACTTAATAAGGTAGGTATAGAAGCACCAATCACTGCGACTGTTTTATCCTTTGCATCTGCGGGGGGAATATAGAAACTCACTAACACCCCGTAAGAAGCAGTGACCGGATGGTCTACCGCAACCACTCCTTGATTATTTTTTGTAAACATCGCCCCGATATCGCCGCGCAACTGTAATTTAGCTCCGGCGACGGTGCGGGTAATTTCTACGTTATAGCGCATTTCCCCCATAATCACTAAGCCGTCGTCTTCAGTGGCTACTCCCGCTATTCCGTGCTCTCCCGGAGCAAAGGTAGTCTTTACCGTACCCAGATTGCCTACTGTGGCAGTCAAAGAATCCTGCTGCGCGGCAATTTCAGTATAGAGCAGATCTCCCGTGGTGAACTTAATATCTCCCAGCTTCCGCGCCTTATTGTATTCCACATAGGCGGGTAAAACTGCCGCTGGATCCACAGCGTATTTATCTGCTTCTACCTGCGGGAAACCCGGTACATCGTTGAGCTTAGATTGTAAATTTGGCAATTTAGCCGAGGGGAATACGCCGGTCTGCCCCCAGAGTTGATACTGCCCACGCGGGCCGGCTTGCCGCCAAAAAGTGAGTGTATTGAGGTTTTGCCCCGCAGCCGGTTCTGCTACTACCGCTGCTGTACGCGGAAAAGCCGCGCCCGAGAATATGGGATTCGCAGACTTTTCGAGCACTAATTGCGGTAGCTGCCAACTCTCACCCCGAATTTTCTTCAATTCGTATTGCGCACTTCGATAGGCAAGCAGGGGATTAGCTATCCGCCCTCCTAATTTATTAACGTCCAGAGCCGCATCTGCTTCTGCAGCTGCTCCAGCAGTAGCCTCTACTATGCTTTGAAATTTTGCTTTGGGAAGGATAGTCTCTCCCGCCGCATTCGGTGCTGGCTGGAGCGAATTAGGGGCACTACAAGCAGCAACAAATACACAAGTGAAGATAAGCGGGAATACTTTACGCGCTACTCTTTCCCATTTTTTCGATGCATCTTTTTGCGTATGAGAAGATTTCGAATCACTAAATTTTTTATCTACAAAATTCCACATATCTTTCCAGTTACGCACTTCTCCGGAAGACCCGGCGTCTTTATCGGAATTTTTATCGGCGTCTTGTTCGTCGTCTTGCCCTGCTGTGTCCGGCGCGTCGTCTTGCTCGTCGTCCTGCTTTGCTGCGTCTTGGCCAGATACATCCTGCTCTCCGTCTTTATCCACCGCAACTGCTGTTTCTGGATAATCATCCGGGAGCGTATCGCTAGCGGAATCTTCCTCTGCCTGATCCTCTGGAAGAATGACGATTCGCTCTTCTGCTGCCAACTCTCTATTCCGCAGCTGCTCCGCATTCGCAATACTCGGCAAAATAGCAGCTCCTAACGCATGATTAGTATGAGCCACTTGCACTTCTCGATCGGTAGCTGGATCGGCTAAATCTCCTTTGAATACTGGCAATACGGTAGTTTCTGCCGCGGCATTAGCTGCTTTATTCCGCCGCCGCTCCCGCTCTCTTTGAATGAAATATGCCAAACGCTGCCGCTCGGTGCCGTCACTAAAGAGTAAATACAAACCAATTAGAGAAATAAGTATGCCCAAGAAAATACGCTGTATCGTGGAAAATCCCTGTTCCTGCACTTTCCAGCTAATAGTGATCTCTGGCGTAGTGGCCTGCGAGGTGGCAATAATGAGCGAACGATTCGCTTTCTCCGGAACTTTATAGGTTATATCAGCCGTATTCTCGGCTTTTCCGGATTCCAACCACATATCTGATACAGACAAGGCAAAAGTACCAGCTTTTAAGGCCGCCGCATCACTTTTGGCCACTTCGGTATCCCCCGCTTGCGTATCTAGTAAGGCCTTGCCGTCTTTCATTCCCTTTATTTGCGTAAAATGAGAATTTTCTACATAAGATTGCACATCTTTACTATTGCCAATCCCCCACATAATCTGCGTATCTGGCGCGGAAACTTTAATGTGGAGATTGCTCATTTCCTCATTCAAGAGGCCGGGAGCAGTGATAAGAAAATTACCTTCTCCTGCCGGCACCTGTATCTGAGCTTTGTCGTTACTGTGGGCAATTCCCAGTATCAGAAATAGCAATGCCAACAATAAACCGCCCACAGCACAGACGATACCGGCAATCTTCTTTATTGATGCTTTTTCCACAGTTACGCTCTCTACTAAGGTAGGTTTCTCCCGGGTATAAAACTCCGTTCTTCATCAATTATAATAATATATGGACTATGTGCCGATGCGAATCGGGCAAAGAATATGAATATCTGCCGAAATGGAGAAATAAAGCATGAGTGGCGAAGAAGCAGAATTTTCCGTAGTTATGCGCGGCTACGATCGGGCACAGGTAGATCAGAAAGTAGGAGAACTTACTGATGTACTCGGCCAGACTCGTGCGCAAGTGGCGGAATTAGATAGCCAGATTTTGCAGCTATCTGGAAAACTTGCCCAAGCGCAGGCGGAACTGCGCGAAAATAGCCGCCCCTCTTATGCAGGCCTGGGAGCACGCGTAGAGAAGCTGCTGCGCGCCACTGAAGAACAAGCTCTAGATGTGATGACGCAGTCGCGGCGCGATGCCGAGAAACTTCTGGAAGATGCCCAGCTTAAGGCAGAAAATCTGCGAGCAGAAGCAGAGCGGGAAAGCCGTGACGTTTTAGAAAAAGCGCAGAAAGACGCCGCCAATTTAGCTGATACCACAAAACGAAATGCAGAAGAAAAGACGGCTGCCGCTGGAAAAGTTAGCAGTGAAATGTTGGAATCGGCGCGGCGGGAAGCGGAGATGATACGCACGCGCGCCGAAGCAGAGGCCCAAACTCTTAGCACACAGACAGCACAAGAAATAAATACTTTAAAAGTAGAAGCTGCCAGTGCCGCCACTACTCTCCGTAGTGCTACCCAAAAAGAAGTAGCGGAAATGCGCAGCGCTGCTGCACAGGAAACTGCAAAATTACGGGCGGATACCGAAACTCTGGTCACTACGCTGCGGGCGGATGCAGAAAAAGAAATTACCGAACGCAACCAAGCGGCAGCTGCAGCTTTGGCGGCACAAGAGGCTGATTTACGTGAAAAGGCCGAAGCAATGCTACAGACGGCTGAGAGCACTGCTCAGCAGGCCGAAGCCCGCGTGGCCGAAGCTACGAAACGGGCTAGCGAACTGCGCGCTGAATCTACGCAGCAAGCAGCAGAAATACTTGCTCAAGCCCGCACGGAAGCAGCGGATATACTGGCAAAAGCACGGGCAGAAAGCCAGCAACTGCGGGCGGCAGCTGAAGAAGAAAGCACCGCTAAGCGCCGCGCCGCCACCGAATATGTAGAATCTCTAGAGGCGCAACGCGCCGCTCTCACATCGTATTTAGAGGATATGCGCGGAGTACTGAATAATTCCGAAAATTCCCTCGCGCTAGACGAAATGCTGAAAGCAGCTGCAGAAAAAACAGCAACGGGAGAATAGCGCGGATACGCTAGAGTGCAGATTACGCAGCGCGCGCTGCTGCATAGAATTCGCGTAAAATCTTCGCTAAAGCGGGCGGATTCTCTAAAGCGGTAAAATGCCCAGCTGCGGGTATTTCTCTAAGCTGCGCATTGGTACTCCGCTCTGCCCAAGCAGCTAGCGCAGCGCGCGCACAGGTGGGATCGTCACTCCCCCGAATAAGATAGAGCGGCCCAGAAATTTTTTCTACCGCTGCTTCATAGCTAAGGCGCCCTGCCATGGCTTCCTGTGCCCATTTCAGACCATCTTCTGGTATATCTGCCAAACGTAGCCGTAGATCCTGCCTTATTTCGGCAGTCGCCGCCGGCGAAAGCATCGTCTCCGGCCAATCGCTAAGCGCAATTTTTCCTTGCCCCTGTGCAGCTTGGGCAATAATCTCCTGCCGGCGCGCTCGCTGGGCAGCAGTATCGGCCGCAATATTCGTATCCATAAGCGCTAAGGCCCGCACTTGCGCATAGTGGCTGCAAGTAAATGCCGCAGCTGCTACTCCTCCCATAGAGAGCCCGCCCAACGTAATTTTTTCTATTCCGAGCTTCGCTAAAGTATTTTTTAACGCTTCTACATAGGCACTAATATTTCCAGTCGTGGAAAACTCTTGCCCCGGGCGGGAACTGCCAAAGCCGGGGGCGTCTACCGTGAGCACATCGATATCATTCAGAAGGAGGCGCACTCTATCCCACATACTCCCATCTAAAGGGAGAGCGTGCAGCAACACTAAAGGAAGCTCACTCGCCGGACCACTGCGCTTATAGGCCAGAATTTTCTCCATCGTAGCTATCTCTTCTCTTTTAGAAATTTTCCTTATCGTCGCTTTATCTTCTCCCGCGCGCCCGCCAGCAAGCAGTATGCCAATGGCGCCGCTCCCGCAGTCCCGCTTCTCTGCCAAACCAATTTTCTTCTGTCCACGCCACTTCGTGCGCTTCCCCTATAGATATAGTTCCAGAGCAGCCCGGGCAAATATAGCGCTTTTTAGCGCTTTGAATATGATGCACTTTATATTCTCGGCCATCTTTGCCTATTTCTTGGCGCGTATAACCCAGAATACGCTCCGTATTGAGCGGGCGCACCACCCGGCTATATTTGCGAGATTTCCGCATTAAAAGAGCCTATCTGCTGCATCATTCAATCCGCGCATTTCATCATAATCTAGAATCAAGCAGGAAATTCCCCGATCTTCTGCCAAGGTACGTGCCTGCGGCTTAATTTCTTGCGCCGCGAATACCCCGTGCACCGGAGTAATTGTAGAATCACGCCGCAGGAACTCTAAATAGCGCGTAAGTTGCTCTACGCCATCTATTTCTCCCCGCCGCTTCACTTCCACGGCAATATGTTCTCCTAAAGAATTTACGAGCATGAGGTCTACCGGACCGATGGGAGTGGGGTATTCGCGGCGCACTAAGCGCATATCTTCTCCCACTATCTCTACTTGTTCCGCGAGCAACGCTTGGAGATGGGCTTCTACCCCATCTTTCTGCAACCCTGGTTCATTGCCAAATTCGTATTCAATATCAGAATAGATGCTAAAGACCTGGATATTTAATTTATCTTCCGTCTTGCGATGCACCACTTCCCAAACTTCGGTCACACCGGCGGCGGCTTCTTCTGCCATCGCTTCCCTGATATGTAAATCGCAGGGCGCACTCATCCAGTTCAGAGGCTTATAAGAGCCCCCGTCGGCGTGTACGAGCACTGAGCCATCTGCCTTCACCATAATTAGGCGAATAGCCGGCTCTAAATGCGCATCTAAACGCCCGGCATAATCCACTGCGCACTTGGTTATCACTAAGCGCATCAGCTTATCATCTCATTCCTCTATCGCGTGGCCGCTCTCCACCAGTATCCGGATATTATCGGAATCCACCGTCATGAACCCATTACTAATTTCCGCATAGTTTTTCTGGCCAGAATCAGTGGTATAACGGACTTTTCCGGGTACTAGTACCGCCAATACCGGCGCATGCCCTGGAAGAATTCCCATTTCTCCCTCATAAGCCGGCACCACTACTTCGGATACTTGACCCGTGAAAATGACTCCGCGGCGCGATATTATATCCAGTTTCATTACTTAGTTTCCTGCTGAATCTCATACCAGCGGCGTTCGATATCTTCGATACCTCCGATATTAAAGAAAGCCTGCTCCGGTACCTGGTCATATACGCCATCACAGATACGGCGGAATGCCTCAACCGTTTCAGCGACCGGCACGGTAGAACCTTCTACACCTGTAAACTTCACTGCCGTATAGGTATTCTGCGATAGATACTGCTCAATCCGGCGCGCCCGTGCCACAGTAATCTTATCTTCTTCGCTCAGCTCGTCTACACCGAGAATGGAGATAATATCCTGCAACTCTTTATTCTTCTGCAGAATCTGCTTGACGCGCGTAGCTACCTCGTAGTGCTCTTTTCCTACGTACTGCGGATCAAGTAAACGCGAAGTGGAGGAAAGCGGATCTACGGCCGGATAAAGACCCCGGGAAGCAATATCACGGGAAAGTTCCGTAGTCGCATCCAAATGCGCGAAAGTAGTAGCCGGCGCCGGATCGGTGTAATCATCAGCCGGTACATAAATAGCCTGCAAAGAAGTAATAGAATGACCGCGGGTAGAAGTAATACGCTCCTGCAGAGCACCCATCTCATCAGCCAAAGTGGGCTGGTAGCCTACCGCCGAAGGAATCCGCCCTAACAGCGTAGATACCTCGGAACCGGCTTGGGTGAAGCGGAAGATATTATCAATAAAGAGCAATACGTCTTGATTCTGCACATCACGGAAATACTCCGCCATAGTCAACCCGGAAAGAGCAATTCGCAAACGCACCCCTGGCGGCTCGTCCATCTGGCCGAAGACCAGCGCCGTCTTTTCCAGCACGCCTGCTTCTTCCATCTCCATAATCAAATCGTTACCCTCACGGGTACGCTCTCCAACACCCGCGAATACGGATACACCACCGTGATCTTGGGCCACGCGCTGAATCATCTCTTGAATAAGCACCGTCTTTCCTACACCGGCACCTCCGAAGAGACCAATTTTTCCACCCTGTAGATAGGGGGTGAGCAAATCGATTACCTTAATGCCCGTTTCGAACATCTTTGTCTCTGGCTCCAGCTGTTCAAAGCCAGGAGCGGTACGGTGAATCGGCCAGCGCTCTTTTACCTCTAGCTTCTCGCCTTCCTCCAGATTCAAGCAATCGCCCACCACGTTAAATACGCGCCCTTTTGTAGCTTCCCCTACCGGCACTGTGATTGGAGCACCCGTATTCTTCACCACTGCTCCCCGCACCAAGCCATCGGTAGGAGCCATGGCGATACAACGCACAATATCGTTTCCGAGATGCTGCGCCACCTCGAGAGTCATCTTCCGCCACTGCGCATCTGCACTGGCACTATCGCTATTGATATTTTGTGCCTCGGTGGTGAGAGCATAGTTAATCGCCGGCAGAGCATCCGGCGGAAACTCTACGTCCACTACCGCCCCAATTACCTGCACTATCCGCCCATCTGAGAGGGGACGCGCGTCTGTATTCTGAGTCTTATCTTCGACGGTCATTTATCTCTTCCTCTTTGCTCCCGGCAGCTACCGCTACCGCATTTATTTGCCAGCCAGCGCATCTGCACCGGAAACAATTTCTGTTATTTCTGTAGTAATTTCAGCCTGACGAGCATTATTAGCTCGCCGGACATAATCATTAATAAGTTCACGAGCGTTATCGGTGGCCGATTGCATCGCTCGCTGGCGCGAAGCCAATTCCGAAGCCGCCGCCATCAGCAATACCGAATGGATACGCTGCGATACATAGAGCGGCAGTAAAGCATCGAAAACTTCCTGCGCCGAAGGCTCAAATTCGTAGAGTGGATACTGAGTAAAACTCTTATCCGCACTTTCTTCTGCGCTATCTTCTTCCTCATCTACCACAACCAGCGGCAGCATACGGCGAATTTCTACCGTCTGGCGCACCATCGATTCAAAACGAGTCGATACCACATGCAGTTCTGCTACTCCCCCGGCGGCGGCCGGAGCTAAAAATCGCGCTAAGAAAAGCTGCGCAATTTCTAGGGCAGTCTCATTAGAAGGCTTATCTGATTCTCCCGTCCAGGCTTTCTCTATTTTTTCACCCATGAAGGAATAATGAGATTCTCCCCGCCGACCGAATACAAATAGTATTGGCTCTTTACCGGCGGCACGTAAATCTTCGAGAAGCCCATCTGCTTCCCGCAGCACGGAAGCTGAATAGGCTCCCGCCATGCCGCGATCAGAAGTAATCACAAATACGATTACCTTATTAGTATCAGTACGCTCATTAACCAAAGGGTGGTTAGTTTGCGCATGCACAGCTACAGCTGCCAGAGCTGCGGTGAGCTCCTTCGTATAGGGATCAGCTCCTAAAGCCTGCTTACGGGCTTTCCCAATCCGAGATGCAGCTATTAGCTCCATCGCCCGAAAGACTTTTTCGAGCGTGGAGGTAGCTTGAATCTTCTTCTTGTAAACTCGCTGGCTAGCTCCCACGGTATTCCCTACTTCTTAAGCACAATTTTCTCTTGCGCAGATTCTGCGCTCACTTCTTCCTCCGGAAGCTTAGCCGTATTAGCCTCTAAATTAGCCAGGAAGCTCTCGTGAAAAGCCTTCACTTCCTTCTCTAATTCTGCTTCCGTCTCGGGGGTGAGCAGTTCCGTATCCGCGATTGTGGAAAGTATCTGGGAATTATGCCGGAGATAATCCAAAAGCTGCGCTTCATAAGCATGTACTTTTATCACCGGTATATCGTCCATAAACCCATGCGTACCTGCCCACACCGAAACTACCTGCTCCTCTATCGGATAAGGCGTATTTTGTGGTTGCTTAAGCAGTTCCATTAGCCGTTCACCACGAATGAGCTGCTTCTGCGTGGCAGAATCCAGATCGGAAGCGAACATCGCGAAAGCTGCCTGCGCCCGATACTGCGCCAAAGTAATTTTCAGCGTACCGGCCACTTTCTTCATCGCCTTAATCTGGGCATCTCCGCCTACACGCGATACGGAAATACCCACATCTACTGCCGGGCGCTGATTTGCATTAAACAAATCCGACTGCAAGAATATCTGCCCATCCGTAATCGAAATTACGTTAGTCGGAATATACGCCGATACGTCGTTCGCCTTCGTCTCAATTATCGGCAAGCCAGTCATCGAACCGCCGCCATAAGCGTCCGAAAGTTTCGCACAACGCTCCAGCAGGCGAGAATGTAAGTAAAATACATCGCCCGGATAAGCTTCCCGCCCCGGAGGTCTTCTAAGTAACAGCGACATCGAACGATAAGCCTCCGCCTGTTTAGAAAGATCGTCGAAGACGATTAATACGTGCTTCGAATCGTACATCCAGTGCTGGCCAATAGCAGAGCCAGTGTAGGGCGCTAAGTATTTAAAACCAGCCGAATCAGAGGCAGGTGCGGCAACTATAGTCGTATACTGCAAAGCTCCCGCATGCTCCAAAGTAGCGCGCACCGAGGCAATAGTAGAACCTTTCTGCCCGATTGCCACATAGATACAACGTACTTGCTTCTGCGGATCGCCAGTCTCCCAGTTTTCTTTCTGATTCAAAATAGCATCGATAGCAAGGGCCGTCTTCCCGGTCTGCCTATCACCAATAATGAGCTGCCGTTGCCCCCGCCCAATCGGGATCATGGCGTCAATTGCTTTTAATCCTGTATGCAGCGGTTCGCACACTGATTTGCGCATCATCACGCCCGGAGCCTGCAATTCCAGAGCGCGCCTCCCCTGCAGGTTAGTGATATCTCCCAGGCCGTCAATGGGATTGCCTAGTGGATCTACCACTCGCCCTAAGTAACCATCGCCTACTGGCACAGAAAGCACTTCACCGGTACGGCGTACTTCCATACCTTCCTGAATCATCGAGAAATCACCGAGCACTACCACGCCGATTTCTTTTTCTTCAAGATTCATTGCTAAACCTTGCGTGCCGTCTTCGAATTTCAGCAGCTCGTTCGCCATCGTACCGGGCAGCCCGGCCACTCGCGCAATACCGTCTGCCGTCTCCAGTACCTGCCCGACTTCTTCCCCAGCCACCTGAGCTGGCTCATAAGACTCTACGAAGTTGCTCAGCGCCTCCCGAATTTTCTCGGGTTGGATGCTTAGTTCAGCCATTCCTCTTCCTCGTTCACTCTCAGCGGCCTCCGCCGCATTTATTTAAGATTTTTTGCAAATTTTTCCCGCACCGCTGC
This sequence comes from uncultured Arcanobacterium sp., assembly GCF_947253055.1. Classification (GTDB taxonomy): domain Bacteria; phylum Actinomycetota; class Actinomycetes; order Actinomycetales; family Actinomycetaceae; genus Arcanobacterium_A. Next base: position 24,733 of record NZ_CAMXYE010000009.1, read on the forward strand.
CAGCCGTGCTCCTAAAGTACCGTCAATTACCTCATCGCCCACGCGGATACGCAATCCGCCGCCAATACTCGTATCAATAGTGGTATGCAAACGTATATCCGCTCCATACTTGCTACTGAGAATATTGCACAGTCGCTCTTCTTGCTCACTGCTCAGGGGCACTGCACTCAACACCGAAGCCACCAAATGTGCTCCCCGCTCAGCAGCAATATCCATATATCTACTGATAACCCGGGTAAAGGACTCTTCTTCGCTCAGCTGCAAAGCTCGGAAAATAAGCTCTTTACCATAAGGATTAATATCAGCAAATACCTGCTCTGCTAGTTTTTTCCGCGCCGCCAATTCGATGTGGTTATCAGCCAAGGTGATACGTAAATCGCGCTCCCGGCTGAGCAACCGCAGTAACTTATACAGTGATTCTTCCGTGCTATCTAAAAGATTAACGCGCTCCGCACCTGCCAGCACCGATTGAGTCGCTAAATTATCTAGCGCCACGCAAAAATCTTTTTCTTCTGCCCAATTCGCAGCAATTACCCCGCTCAACAGATCTTGCACTGCTCCGCTCACGTTATTGGCAAATACTTCCGCTGCTAGGCGCTGGCGGTCTTCAGCTGGGCGAGCACTATCAGCAAGAGCTCCTAATAAAGTGGAATTCTGCTGTAAAAGATCGCGCACCGCATATATTTCCTGCGCAAATTTTACTTCCTGCTCCGGGTGCTCCCGTAAAAGAGCATTCCAAGAATCCACTAAATTCCTTAAGGCAACTTCACTTCCGGTACGCACTAAGCCTCCCGGGAATCTGCTTTTTGCCGAATCGAATCTTGCTCTAATTCGTCTAAGAATCGATCAATGACCCGCCCAGCCAATTCTTTATCACTCACTGCTTCGCCGATAATCCGCCCCGCTAAATCAGTAGCTAGAAGCCCAATATGAGCTTGCAGAGTACGAGAGGCAGCTTCTTGATCTGCTACGATACGCTGCTGAGCAGAATCAACGATATCAGCGGCATCATCGCGCCCCTTCATCTGGGCATCAGCAATAATCATCCGCGCATTTTCCTGAGCTTTTTCTCTGATTGATGCCGCTTCTTGCTGGGCAGAGGTGACTTCTTTGCGCAACTGTGCCTGCGCTGCCGCAATTTCTTCTTGCGCAGCAGCCGCAGCCTGCAAGCCAGCGTCAATCTTTTCTCCCCGCTCTTCTAAAAGCTGGGAGAAAGTAGGCCAGGCAAATTTATAAATCGCAATTGCCACAATTGCGAAAGCGACCGTACCCCAAAGCAAATCCGGCAAAGCCGGCACCAATAGCTGGAAGCCACTGGCAGAAGCGGAGGCGGATGCAAAAATAGCCGTCTCCATGATCATCAGAATACGAATCCAGCGGCGAAGCCAATCAGACCTAGTGCCTCCGCAAAGGCGATGGCCAGAAACATATTAATACGCAGATATCCCTTCAACTCGGGCTGCCGAGCGGTAGATTCCTGCGTCTTCGCGCCGATCATACCAATAGCCAGCGAAGGTCCTAGGGTGGCGATACCATATCCAATAGTGGCGATGCTACCAGTCATATTTAATTTCCTTTTCTGTGTTGTTATCTGTTTATGAAAGTTTTATTCCGATATTGACATCAATACGTAGACGCCGGAGAGCATAGTAAAGATGAATGCCTGCAAAGCGGCCACGAAAATTTCGAATACTACAAAGACAATTCCGGCTAGCAACGTAAGCGTACCGGCCCCCACCCCGATAGCACCGGAGATAGTGAAATAGAGGTAGTTAGTACCTAAGAAACAAAGCACTAGGATGAAATGCCCCGAAACCATATTCACTAAAAGACGCAAGGCAAGGGTGATTGGGCGCAATATGAAGGTCGAAAATAGCTCAATCGGAATCATCAGTATGTAGAGCGGAGCTGGTACCCCCGGGGGCATAAGTGAGTTGCGGAAAAACTTAATACCCGAATTTCTTACGCCTGCCACTATAAAGCCGATATAGGCATAGATGCCGAAGATAAGGGGCATACCGAAGAGAGAGGTGCCGGCTATTTGTAAACCGGGAATCACGCCCGTCAAATTCATGAAAAGAATACCGAGAAAAAGCGTAGCTAAGAAAGGCTGGTAGGGGCCGGCTTTGGGCCCGAGGATTTGCTCCCCGATTTGCACCCGCGAAAACTCTAAAAGTGATTCCACCGCACTCTGGGCTTTTCCCGGCACTAAACGAGCGCGCCGCGAATAGAGGAACATAATTAGGAAAAGGCAGAGCACCGCGATTAGCCGCACCAGAATAATACGATTCAAGGCAAAAGGAGTGCCCGCAAAAAGAATCGGGGCTGGATCAAATTCTCCTGCCAAAGAAGGGCCAGTAAAATCATTTCCCGCGGTAGCAGTGAAGTAAGCAGGGACGATGAGACTAAGCGGAGTATTCACTATCCATTTAATCCTATTCTAAAAATTTTTCCGCCTCCGCCCACGTAGCATCGCTGGATTCGGAGCAAAACCTAACGTTAATACTCTACATGAGAAGTTACGTATCAGCCAGCCCCGGGGCGGGTAAAAAAGAAGATATTTTTTAAAGATTCGAATTAGAAAAATCTGGGCCCGGAGCGCGCAAAATTATCAGCGAAGCGATGCAGAGTGAAATCAATAGTCCGGCTATAAAACCGCCACAGACTCCGCCGAGACTGGCAAAATTTCCCACTCGTACCACTACGAGAGATATAAAAACTAAAAGTATTTTCCCGCCGTAGCTGACCAAACTA
>NZ_CAMXYE010000010.1 GCF_947253055.1 uncultured Arcanobacterium sp.
TTTGATGAACAAAATAATATTGAGTGGGCGCGCAAATTAGAAAAAGCCGGCGTGCACGTAGTTTATGGAATTGTCGGGCTCAAAACTCACTGTAAGCTGTGCTTAGTGGTGCGGCAAGAAGAAGGGACTTTGCGCCGGTATTGCCACGTAGGTACGGGAAACTACAATCCGAAGACGGCGCGTGGCTATGAAGATTTAGGGTACTTCACCTGTGAACGCAATGTGGGGCAAGATTTAATACGGCTCTTTAATCAGCTCTCCGGGTATTCGCCGAAGACTAAATTCCATCGCTTGCTCGTGGCTCCGCTGGGAATTCGAAACGGTCTTTTAGAGCTGATAAATACCGAAATTGCCAATAGAAAAGCTGGCAAAGCAGCCTGGATTCGGATAAAGACTAATTCTTTAGTAGATGAACGAATAATTGACGCGCTGTATCGAGCTTCGCAGGCGGGAGTGCCAGTGGAGATACAAGTGCGAGGAATTTGCTGCCTGCGGGCGGGAATTACCGGACTTTCGGAAAATATCAAGGTGCGCTCGGTGCTGGGACGGTTCTTGGAGCATTCTCGGATATATGGTTTTGCGAATGCGGGTGCGCCAGTGGTGTATATAGGTTCAGCAGATTTAATGCATCGAAATCTAGATCGGCGAATTGAAGCTTTAATTTCTATTGAAGATCCAGATATGCAGAATTATTTGCTGGAGCTAATTGAGATAGCTTGTGCGGACACCACGCAGTCGTGGCGTTTAGGCCCAGAAGGATGGCGGCATGTGGTCTACGCTGAGACGGAAGGCGAGCCGAGAGTAGAAGAAGTTGCGGAGCAGCGGTTAGTGCATGTGCAAGATATTCTTATGCAGCGCGCGCGGGCGCGGACAGCTGAAAAATAACTGCGAGAATTAAGGGAAGCTGCGGCAATTAAGATGCGACGAGTAGATGTGTACGGAGCGGGTGCTTTAGTATGGCGGCGAAAAAATAAAAAAATTGAGGTGCTGATTGTGCATCGCCCGCACTGGCGAGATTGGTCTTTTCCGAAAGGAAAGTGTAAAAGCGGCGAGAGCCTGCGCAATTGCTGCCTGCGGGAAGTTTGGGAAGAAGGGCGCGTGCAGATAGTGCTCGGAGTCCCGCTCGGTTGGCAGCGCTACCGGATGAATAGTGGCAGGTGGAAGGCAGTACACTATTGGGCCGCGCAAGTGCTTTCAGCGGATAGTCCGGCGATGCAGCTGCGGCGGCGGCAAAAATTTTCGCTAGCGCCTAAATCAGAAATTGATAAAATTCGCTGGGCTTCTTTGGCACAGGCAGAGCGGATGCTTAGCGCGGAGCGCGATAAGAAGATGCTGAAACAATTACAGAAGTTGGCGGCGGCGGGTGATTTAGATACGGAGCCGGTAGTGGTCGTGCGGCATGCGAAAGCAGTGAAAAGAGAAAAATGGGCGGATAAAAAAGGCACGGAAAAAAGCCGCCCGCTCACTGCAGCGGGCAAGGCGCAACGGGAGGAAGTGGCACAGGTGCTATCTGCTTACGGGGTGCGTCAAATTTTTACTTCGCCGTGGAAACGCTGCCAAGATACGGTGCTTCCTTATGCAGAAGCCAGCGGGATTTCCCTGCAGGAGCGGCGTAATCTGACAGAAAAATCTTTTCGGAACGCGCCAGAGAAATTTGGGAAAGATATTGAGTGTCTGCTGCTAGAGGCGGGGGCGCCCCGAGCGGTATGTGTACACCGGCCTACGCTCGGAGAAATTATAAGAATTTTTCGAAAATACACTGCTGCGCAGATGGCCGCTAAACTCCCAGCAAAAGACCCTTGGTTACACCCCGGGGAAATGCTTATTGCACATACGGTGGCGAAGAAAAAAGCGGCGCTTTCTATAGTACAGATTGAAGTGGTGCACAATAGCAAAGCAGCCACGCAATAGTGTTAATTGCGTGGCTGGCAGTGTGTAACTAATAAATGAAATTAAATTGGGAAAATCGCATGCGATACGATGTATATCACCATGGCAAAGGCCGCTGCGCAGGGCAGGGTCAAGAACCAGGCTTTGATAATACTTCCGGCTACGTTCCAACGTACTGCTGATTTACGGGTAGTAGCTCCTACTCCCATAATGGCAGAGGTGATGGTGTGGGTAGTCGAAATCGGGGCATGGAATTGGAAAGCTGCTATATAGAGCACAGAAGCGGAGATAGTTTCTGCCACGAAGCCGTGCGCTGGATCCAGCTCGATAATTTTTTGCCCGAGCGTCTTCATAATGCGATATCCGCCGGTGTAAGTACCTAAGGAAATCGCCCCCGCAGCTGCGATTTTCACCCAAAGCGGGATGCCCGTGCCGTGCCAATAACCGCCCGCTACGAGCGCCAGTACAATTACGCCCATAGTTTTCTGCGCGTCCTGCAAACCGTGTCCAAGTGCCACCATAGCTGCCGATATGGTCTGGGCATGGCGGAAATTCCTCATTGTGCGCTTATAGGTGGCATTGTGTAAAATGGCCAGTACAATCTCCATGAGTATGACGGCGAGTACGAAGCCAATCATCGGGGAAACAAACATCGGGATTACTACTTTCTCCCCAATAACTCCCCAGTGTACGGAGGCGGAAGCAGCTACTCCCGCTCCGGCCAATCCACCGATTAAAGCGTGAGACGAAGAAGAGGGAAGACTGAACCACCAAGTGATTAGATTCCAAATTACGGCTCCGCACAGACCCGAGAGCACTATCACTAAGCCGTGATTATCTTGGGGCGGAGAGATAATTCCCGATCCGATAGTTTCCGCTACACCGGTGCCGAGCAGGGCGCCAACAAAATTCATTATTGCGGCCATGAGTAGTGCCCGCCGGGGAGTGAGCGCCCGCGTGGTCACAGAAGTGGCGATGGCATTGGCGGCATCGTGAAAGCCATTTGTGAAATCGAAAGAAAGCGCGATTACTACTACCGCTATTACCAGAAAAAGGGTGAGATCCACAATCAGGACTCCTTCATCAGGATATCTTCTACCAGCCCAGCTAAGGTTTCAAATTCGTCGATAGTCGCTTCTAGGCTGTCGATTACGCCTTTCATACGCATAAGATCGATAGCGGTTTCTTCGGAGCGGAAAAGTTCCGAAATAATTCCGCGGTAGATGGTGTCCCCGTGATTTTCCAGATGGTTTATTCCCACGATGTAGGTGCGCGTCTTTTCATTAAGTTTATGCAGATATCCCATTTCTTTATTGGTCATCGTTGCGCACTCGTTAATAATGTCGATCATTTTATAGGCTTCTTCACCGAGCTGGCCGACCTTATAGAGCACCATATTGTCGCCAGCTTCGTCGATGCAATCAATGCAATCGTCTATACAGTTGGTTAGATCGAATAAATCAGAACGGTCATAGGGAAGCACAAAACTTTTGAAAATAAATTTTTGCACCTTGTGGCAGGCCATATCTGCTTGATTCTCTACGTCGTGGAGTCTTTTATTTATCTCCATGCGTTCAGATTCTTCTGCATGGGCTACTTCGTCTAGTAGTTGTGCAGCTTCTACTAGGTGCTTTGCTTGGTCTTTAATAAGTTCTAGTACGATTTTGCCGCTACTGTGTCTCCGGAATTTCATACGATTCCTTACCACTTTCATGTATATCTAATGAACAGGAAGTATAAACTCAAATAGTGAAGATTTAACTTCCGTTTAAATGCTATCTTTCCTATTAGTGAAAACCAAGCGAAAATGTAGATTTATTGCTTTCAAGTGTTGGACACATTAAAAGAGGGACTGCAAATTGCAATCCCTCTTTTGCGACACCGAATCAGAGAGCGCCAGTCGGCGCTAAGGCCGCTCGTAGCGGCAAATTATTGGAGCCCGGGGCTTTCTTAACCCGATGTCTTATCTAGAATACTAACTACCTTTTTAGAATAAATCCACTGTATTAGCTGCACGTTTTCTCTGGGGATTTTTTCAACTCGCACGAATGTGCGATATAGGTCACACTTGGTTGTCCGGTTTATTTTACTGCTCCGCTTTCTCATGGCAGAATCAAAATGTGGGAGAAGAGAAAAATCCGAATGTGGTACGGCGCGAAATAGCACGGCAAGAAATGACAAAAAAAATTGCGAAAAAAGTGCAACGCCGTCCTCCAGAGCAGGTAATCGCAGGGGCAGGAGCTCTTGCTGGCTTAGTTTTCGCCGCTACTTGCTTACTTCCGCAAGGATTCCTCGCGTTCCCCCTTCTCGCCAGTGGTGCGTTCCTGATTTACTACTGGCCAAAATTATTAAAATTACCGGCGGTACTACCCACTCGGCTAATAATGGCTGCCATGTTGCTGGCTACAGTAGGAGCAGGCATTTGGGGCAGTCTTGTGCACCTAACTGTCGCGGCTGGTTTTTCGATGTTCCTCGCTTTCGGGGCGGGAATTTTCAGCCAAGTGAACGGGGCGCCTCGTCTGCAGCAAATTTTTGGAAGCTACGGCGGATTACTCCCTATAATCGCTGCTGCGTTCTGGTTTTTTGCACTTCAAGTAAAAGGGGGAGTGCAATTTTCCTTTCTGCTGCTACTTATATCCGCTGTAATCTCCTTGCTATATGCTTACCCCACGCGTTCATTACCCATTCTGGCTCTGTTAAACGGACTGTTACTGGGTTTGGCCGGGGCCTACCTATTTTCTCTTCCTCTTGAAATTGGAGCGGCCGGAGGAATCGGGGCGGCTCTCTTATTCGGCGCTACTCGTCGTGCCTTCTACCTGCATTTATCAACTGAAGAACGATTCTCTCCCTTAGCATTTTTAATACCTTTTTCTCTTTTAGGAGTTCTTGCCTTTCCGCTCGCCTACAATCTCTACTAATCTGTAGATATGGTCATGAGAATTCCTGAAAATTTAGCGCCCGAAAATTATCCGCTAGCGTGGCTAGCCGATAGTTGGGAAGGTGGCGGCGTCCTCGAATACGAAAATGTTCCCGCGGCGGCTTATCTACAAGAGTTACATATCGATAATGCAGACGGCGGCCCCTACCTGCGTTTCTCTTCCGAGATATGGCTGGCAAAAGAGCCTGCCGGAGCTGTTGACAAAGAAAATCCCGGTTACCTCACCTATAAGAGTCTTACGAAAGAGCGGTTGTGGAGTTCGGCTACTGGGTATCTGCGGGTGAATCCGGAATTGCCTGAGCAAGAAGAGGGAGCACGCGTAATAGAAGCGATGGTAGCTACGCCTTCCGGTAATGCGCAGGTTTGGGTAGGTTTGATTCGCGGCCCGCAATTACAGCTGGCTACCGATGCCATTGCGCGTTCGCAGGCAGGGGCAGAGTTGAATGCAGCTAAAATAATGGCTGGCAGCGTGCAATCTGATTTATTTTACGCCTACGATATGGAGGCTTTCGGCTACGAAATGCGCAGCTATCTGGCTGGGCGGCTCTCGCGGGCGCAAGTGGATTTTGCAGACGAAAAATGAATGATTCTTTAGCTATCTTTTCGGAGCAGGAAATAATCTCGGGAGCGCCGGCGCATTTCGGGAATCCGCTGGCAGAAGAGGCCGCGCTGCGAGAAGGGCAAGCCTTTACCAGCCTCTCTTCTCTCCAAGTATTGCGCTTAGCCGGAGCAGATTGCCGCCGTTGGCTGCACAGTCTCTCCACTTGCGATGTGCAAAATATGGAAGTAGGCGAATCGCGGGAAATGCTTCTCCTCGATCCGCAGGGGCATATAAATCACGCGGCTTTCTTGCAGCTAGAAGCAGAGGCGATTTATCTCTTTACTGACCGAGAAAAAATAGCGGCTTTAGAAGACTTTTTACAGAAAATGAAATTCCGGATGCGGGTAGAAATATCGCGTTTAGTGGGAGCGGTCTTTGGCTTTATCGATTTTTCGGAGGAAATCGCTGCTCGAATTGAGCAAACGGCGCAAGTGCTTTGGAAAGATCCCTGGCCGCAGGTGCTGGCAGGAGGTGCATACTACGGAGTACCACCGGCGGCGCATCCGGCAGCGGGGCGGCGGCGCTGGCTGGCATTTTACGATGTACAATCTGCCGCTGCGGCTCGAGTGGCTTGGGCAGATATTCTTCAACCGGCTGGTTTATTAGCTTGGGAGGCCGTGCGAATTACGGATTGGCGCCCGCGGGCTCTAACAGAAGTGCGCGGGCCAGTATTTCCGCATGAATTAGATTGGCTGCGCACTGCTTTACATAGCTCAAAAGGGTGCTACTGCGGGCAAGAGGCCGTGGCTAAGTTGATTAATCTCGGGCGTGTGCCGCGCCGCCTCACCTATCTCTATTTAGAAGCCGGCGCAGAGTTGCCGCCCGCGGGTGCGAAAGTTTATGCCGCCGGAAAAGAAGTAGGCATACTTACTTCGGTGACGCGCAGCTATTTAGAGGGGGCAGTGGGTTTAGCTCTTCTGAAGCGCAGTGTGCCGGTGGAGCAAGTATTGGAAGTGGCAGAAAATATTGCTGCTGCGCAGCAAGAAATCGTGAGTAAGAGCGGTAAATCTTCTATTTCTCCGGCGGAACGCCCGGGAAAAGAACTGCGGCAGAAGGGTCTTCGCCGGGGAGCGCGGAAAAACCTAATGTAGCAGGAAGATGTAATATAGTGCGGAAATAGCAGCCCGAGCGAAAAAATAAAATGGAATGAGAAGCGGCTAATAAGAGAACGGGTAGGAATCTAGTGAATTTAGTGAATCGAGTGACGGGGCGGAAATGCGTCTAGTAATACAGCGGGTAAAAGAAGCACGAGTGCGGGCCTATGCCGGCGATCCACTGGCTGAGCAAAGTAGCGTGCAGAGTGCAATATGTGGAGAAATAGGAAATGGCTTGTGCGTACTGGTGGGAATTACCCAGGGAGACGGCGCGGCAGAAGTGGCAAAAGCGGCTCGGAAAATATGTGAGTTGAAGTTACTGCGCTCCCCGGCGGGAGATGATTCGCCAAAAGCGCGCCAATCAGTGGAAGAAGCGGGCGCAGAAGTGCTGCTGGTATCGCAATTTACTCTCTACGCCGATGTACGCAAAGGGCGAAATCCCTCTTGGTCGAAGGCTGCCCCTGGAGACTATGCACTACCTGTATTTCAGGAGTTAGTGGCAGAAATTCGCCAGCGAGGAGTGGCAGTTGCCACCGGCGAGTTCGGAGCCATGATGGATGTAGAGCTAATCAACGACGGCCCCTTCACCATTCTTTTTGAGGCTTAATTTTCACTACGAATTTCCGCTACGAAATTTTTCTTGGTGCCATTTCTATCACGCCAGTGGCGAAATCTTTTATTTACTGCGCGAAATGGCAGTAGAGTTTTAGTAGTTGTTAATTTAGCACCTATATAGGGAGAGCATATTGTTCGAGAGATTTACTGACCGGGCACGGCGGGTGATTGTGCTCGCGCAAGAAGAAGCCCGCACTCTGAAGCATAATTATTTAGGGACGGAGCATATTCTGCTCGGCCTAATCAAAGAAGGAGAAGGAGTGGCAGCGAAAGCGCTGGAAGCTCTGAATATCTCTTTTGATGATGTGCGCGGAGAAGTAGTAGAGATCATCGGCGAAGGTCAGGAGCAGCCAAACGGGCATATTCCCTTTACCCCGCGGGCGAAAAAAGTGCTGGAATATGCGATGCGAGAAGGCTTGCAGCTCGGCCATTCCTATATAGGCACCGAACATTTACTGCTGGGTCTATGCCGGGAGCAGGAAGGCGTGGCAGCACAAGTACTGGTGAAACTAGGTGCAGATTTACCGACAGTACGGGCGCAGGTGACGCAGCTCCTTTCCGGATATCAAGGTAAAGAAGCGGTAGGAGTAGGCACTGGCCGGCAGAGTGAGAGTTTGAAATCTAGCTCTACTATCCTCGATCAATTCGGGCGGAATCTCACCCAGTATGCGCGGGAAAATAAGCTAGACCCAGTGATTGGGCGGCACAATGAAACCCAGCGGGTAATGCAGGTGCTTTCGCGGCGTACCAAAAATAATCCGGTGCTGATTGGTGAGCCCGGCGTAGGAAAGACGGCAGTAGTTGAAGGCTTAGCAAAGCTGATTTCCGTAGGGGATGTGCCGGAGACGCTTAAAGATAAGCAGCTCTATTCTCTCGATATGGGTTCTTTGGTAGCTGGTTCGCGCTATCGAGGCGATTTTGAAGATCGCATGAAGAAAATTCTCAAAGAAATAAATAATCGCGGCGATATTATCCTCTTTATCGACGAGATTCACACCTTAGTGGGCGCAGGAGCAGCTGAGGGTGCTTTAGATGCGGCTTCACTTTTGAAACCGATGATGGCACGAGGGGAACTGCAGGTAATCGGGGCTACTACTCTGGATGAATACCGCAAATATATCGAAAAAGATGCGGCTTTGGAGCGGCGTTTTCAGCCTATTCAGGTAGAAGAACCGACTGTAAAAGAAACGATTGCTATTCTGGAAGGTCTGCGCGATCGCTACGAGGCTTTTCACCGCGTCACGATTACGGATGAGGCTCTCGAATCGGCAGTTAATTTAGCTGATCGCTATATTAACGACCGCTTCTTGCCGGATAAAGCTATTGATTTGATCGACGAAGCAGGCGCCCGGCTGGCTATTCAAAAGATGACTGCGCCGCCGGAGCTGCGGGAGCTAGATGAAAAGATAGCGGAAGTACGCGGCGAAAAAGAGGCGGCCATCGAAGGGCAAGATTTTGAAAAAGCAGCCGCTTTACGTGATAAGGAGCAGCAGCTCAATGAGCAGCGCGCCGAGCGAGAAAAGTCTTGGAAAGAAGGCGATCTCGACGTCGTTTCGGTGGTGGATGAGGAGCTAATAGCGCAGGTACTTTCCATGTCCACTGGTATTCCGGTATTCAAACTCACCGAAGCGGAGTCGGCAAAGCTATTGCGTATGGAAGATGAGCTCCACAAGCGAGTAATTGGGCAAAATGAGGCAGTTACTTCGATTGCGCAGGCTATTCGCCGCTCGCGGGCAGGATTGAAAGATCCGCATCGCCCCGGTGGTTCCTTTATCTTTGCTGGCCCCACTGGCGTAGGTAAGACGGAGCTGGCTAAGACGCTAGCCGAATTCCTCTTTGGGGATGAAGATGCTTTAATCACACTCGATATGTCGGAGTACCAGGAGAAACACACAGTTTCGCGGCTCTTCGGAGCCCCTCCGGGATATGTGGGATATGAAGAAGGCGGGCAGCTGACGGAAAAAGTGCGGCGCAAGCCTTTCTCAGTGGTGCTTTTCGACGAAATTGAAAAAGCGCATCAGGATCTCTTTAATTCGCTGTTACAGATTTTGGAAGAGGGGCGGCTCACCGACTCTCAGGGTCGAATCGTAGATTTCAAGAACACCATCATTATTATGACCACCAATTTGGGCACGAAGGATATTGCGAAGGGTATTTCGACGGGATTCCAACTAGATGGAGATACGGCTTCTTCTTACGAACGCATGAAACAGCGGGTAAATGAAGAGCTACGCAATCACTTCCGCCCCGAATTCTTAAACCGGGTAGACGAAGTAATCGTATTCCCGCAATTGAGTAAGGATGAGATCCTGCAAATCGTGGACTTGATGGTAAGTAAGCTGGATTCGCGCCTGCGGGAGCAGGGAATGAATTTAGCGCTCTCTGGAAACGCTCGGCAGCTACTTGCTGATCGGGGCTATGATCCGGTGCTCGGCGCGCGCCCGCTCCGCCGTGCTATTCAGCGCGATATTGAAGATGTACTCTCGGAGAAGCTACTCTTTGGCGAGTTCCAAGAAGGGCAGACCATTGTAGTGGATGTCGTAGAGACGGGAGAGAAGAAAGAGTTTAGCTTTACCGGATACGATTCGGATTATCAGCTTCCAGAAGGGGTTACGCCGGCGCGCGCCGAAAATGTAGTTTCTTAAGTGGCGGAAACTGGTCGAAAAACGAGTTGAAAAACTAGTTGGGAGACTGGGATAAGCTAAGCGGAAACTGGTGGAAAGTTGGATGGAAACTTCGCGGAGCAGATGCGGAGCGAAAATTAGGTAAAGAAGTTTCAGTAAACACTTTTATAAAATCTGTAAAGGTGTAAACTATGGAGCATGAGTGAAGTCACATTACCTCCTATGCAACATAACCTGTGGGGTGTACCTGCAGAAGAAAAACCTCTTTCGAACTCCATTAAGAAGCTAGTCACTAAGGTATTAGGGGCAAAAGCTACTGAGGAGCATCGGCGGATTCCGGCGGCGGAAATAAAGCTTTCGGAGCCGCGTATTACGGCCGCCCAAATTGCCGGATTGCAGAAGATAGTAGGCGCTGGTTTTGTTACGCAAGAGCACGAGCAGCGCTTGCGCCGGGCACGCGGAAAATCGTATCCGGATTTATTAGATTGGCGCAGTGGCGCGGTAATCGATGCTCCGGATGCAGTGGTGGCGCCAGGTACTGAAGAAGAAGTGCTGGAAGTTCTACGTTACTGCAGCGCCGAAAAAATTGCGGTAGTTACTTTCGGAGGCGGCACCACGGTAGTCGGGGGCGTAGCGCCCAAATCTGGAGCTATGAAGTGCGTAATTAGCCTAGATGTAAATCGTTTTAATAAGTTAGAAGATGTAGATAAGGTATCGCTGGAAGCTACTTTAGGGGCCGGCCTCACCGGCCCACACGCCGAGTTTCTGTTGGCGGAGCATGGTCTGCAGCTCGGGCATTTCCCGCAATCTTTCCCTTATGCCAGCATCGGTGGCTACGCCGCTACTCGCTCTTCGGGGCAAAATTCTGCCGGCTATGGGCGCTTTGATTCTATGGTGCGCTCGCTTACGGTAGTAACTCCGCAAGGAATCTTGGAAGTAGGTAAGCAGGCACCGGCTTCGGCGGCGGGCCCAGATTTACGTCAGCTTTTCCTCGGCTCGGAAGGCACCTTAGGAATTATTACGCGCGTACGGGTGCGTCTTCATCCACTTCCCGAAATGAAACGCTACGAAGCTTTCAGTTTTCCGGATTTCCGTTCGGGAGTTAATGGAGTGCGCGAGGTAATTCAGCAGGGTACGGGCCCCACCGTGATTCGTCTTTCGGATGATATTGAGTCTTCGCTCAACCTTAGCTCTACCGATAAAATTGGCGAAACGAAGAAAGAAGAAAAAGGCTGCTTGTGCTTGACGATGTATGAGGGCACTCCGGAGCACACTGCTTCACGGTTGCAAGAAACGCGGGAATTGCTTATCAAGATGGGTGGAGTCAGCTTAGGGGAAGCTCCGGTGCGGCAGTGGGAACAAGGTCGTTTTGGGGCGCCGGTACTGCGGGATGCGCTGCTTGATAACGGCGTGATCTGTGAAACTTTGGAAACTGCCGGCGATTGGAGTAATTTGCCGAAGCTGCGGCAAGCCGTAGTGGAAGCGCTTACTACTAATTTAGAGGGCACCCCTGCCATTGTGATGTGCCACGTATCTCATGTATATGCGGAAGGAGCCTCGCTCTATTTCACAGTAGTAGCTGCCCAGTCTGCACATCCGCATGAGCAGTGGTGGAAAGCAAAAGAAGCTACTTGCCGGGCTATTGAAGCAAATGGAGGTACTATTACCCATCATCACGGGGTAGGTACTGATCATCGCCCCTATATGGAGCAAGAAATTGGCGATTTAGGTGTGCAGATATTGCACGCGGTAAAAGCTGAATTGGATCCAGTGGGTATTCTCAATCCCGGTAAACTCTTCTAGGAGTAAGTATGGAAATCAGGTCAGTCGCCCTGCTCACGAATCCAATATCTGGGAAAGGTCGGGCTATAAAAGCCTCCGATATTGCCTATCGCCGCTTGCGGCAGCAGGGAATTCAGGTGGAAGTGCTCACCGGTGGAAATGAGGCAGATTCACAGCGTCTAGCAAAAGAAGCTATCAATTCCGGAGATTTCTCGGCCTTGGTGGTGTGCGGTGGCGACGGGCTGATTACTACTGCGCTGCAGAGTCAAGCTCAGAGTGGTTTCCCACTGGGAATTATTCCGGCTGGCACGGGAAATGATCACGCACGGCAGTACGGTATTCCGCTCGATGTGGAAGCGGCCGTCGATGTGATAGTACAAGGCAATGCCATCACCACGGATTTGGGAATTATGCGCACGCCGAATGCAGAAAAGTGGTTTGGTACTATTGCTTGCTGCGGTTGGGATTCCTTAGTGACGGAGCGTACCAATAGAATTAGTTGGCCGAAAGGTGCTCTGCGTTATATAGCTGCGGGTCTAATTGAGTTTGCACTGCTGCGTTCGCTCCCAGCAGATATTGTGTTAGATGATGCGGAGTTACACGAGCCAATATCGATGATAACTATCGGAAATACTCGTACTTATGGTGGCGGAAAACCAATCTGTAAGAATGCCGATCCGCAGAGCGGCAATTTCCACGTGACCATTGTAAAGAGCGTATCGCGGCGGAGAGGTCTTTATACCTTCCCCACCGTCATGGCGGGAATGATGAAAAATAAAGATATCGAAGTGCACTATGCGCGGAAAGTAACTCTAAATATGTCGGGAGCTCCTCTCTATGCAGACGGCGATAAATTTGCTTTTCCGCCGGCAGAGATTGAATGCATACCGGGAGCTGGAAAGTACTTGGTGCCAAAATGCTGAAAATTGTAGAGAAAGTGCTGCAACGCAATACCGATGCCACTGCCCGGGATATTTTAGATGCAGCGCGCAGCTGTATTCTGTACGGAGGCGCTAACCCTAGCATCACTGATATTGCTAAAAAAGCCGGAATTAGCCGGCCTACCGTATATAAAAGGTATCGCAACGTCACAGAAATTACTGCCGATGTGCTTACGCAGGAATTGCTGGAGCTGCTGGATATTGAAGATATTCCAGATAACGGCCAGCTCTTTGTGTACTACATAGTGCAGATGGCGGCGAAAGTACGCGATAACGAGCTTTTGCAAATAATTATTAACGAAGAACCCGATTTACTTCTCACTTATCAGTTTGAACGCTTGGGGCGCAGCCAGTTGGCAATTATCGACGTCTTGGCCTATCTGATTGAGCGGGTACCGGGCATAAATAAAGAAAATCCACTGCATAAAGCAGTATTCGTACTTATTGCGGTGCAAGCAGCAGCTCTGAGTGCGCGGATAGTGAGTGGCCTTATCGACGAAAAAAGCTGGGAAAGAGAATTAACCCAAATACTGGAAGGGTATTTAATAAAATGAATACTGCTTTGAATGCGGCCCGCCGAGAGCAGGAATGGGAAGCGTTAAAGAAAAATCCGCAGGTAGATCTGCTAGTAATCGGGGGTGGAATTACCGGAGCAGGCATTGCTCTCGATGCGGCTACGCGCGGTCTAAATACGGTATTGGTGGAGAAGCACGATTTAGGTTTCGGCACTTCGCGCTGGTCGTCTAAATTGGCACACGGCGGGCTGCGTTATTTAGCAAAAATGCAGGTGAATATCGCCTATCACTCTGCCTGTGAGCGGCGGATTATTATGGAAAATTCGGCTCCGCATTTAGTGCGCCCCTTAGCGCAAGTCACGCCGCTGAATAGCTATATTTCTTTGCTGCAAGCGCTGGCGGTGCGAGTTGGATATTTAGCTGGAGATTTGCTCAGTATGGCGGCTTTTACGAAACGTTCCACTCTCCCGCGTTCCCGTTTTCTGGGGAAGAAACAGGCGCTCGAGTTAATGCCGGCGGCAAAACGAGCTGGGCTGAAAGGCGCTTGGGTGAATTATGACGGGCAGATGATAGACGATGCGCGGATGGTGTTAGCGGTAGCGCGCAGTGCGGCCGGAGCTGGCGCAAAAATTTTCACCTATTGCAGTGCCAGTGCCGCCACGGGGAACGGGGCATTACTACATAATGAATTAACTGGGGAAGAATTCCAGCTAGAAGCAAAAGCAGTAATAAATGCGGCAGGCGTTTGGGCGCCAGAATTAGATAAAACAATAAAGATTCGCCCCGCGCGCGGTACACATTTAGTATTCGATGCGGAAACGCTCGGTAATCCTAAAGGTGCTCTCATTATTCCGCTGCGGGATTCCATTTCTCGCTATTTATTCATACTGCCGGCTGATAAAGGCCGCTGCTATCTGGGATTGACCGATGAAGATCAGCCGGGGCCTATTCCGGATGTGCCGGATACTCCAGAAGCAGATATTGATTTTCTTTTGGAAAATATCAACCCCGCTTTAGAGCGAAAATTGAGCCGAGCTGATATTCGGGGGGCTTTTACCGGCTTACGCCCTTTGCTCACTTCGGATACGGAGGCGGCTACCGCTGATCTTTCGCGGCGGCATGCGATTATTAAGTCCGCTAATGGCCTAGTTTCGATTGTGGGTGGAAAGTTCACGGAGTATCGCTATATGGCGGAAGAAGCACTAGATGCGACTCTGGCTTACCGCAATCTATCTGCAGAACCTTGCCGTACCCGTAATCTTCCTTTGGTAGGGGCGCCGCGGCATCCGGAAAATGAACGGGTGGCCTTGCGTGATATTTACGGATTGCCGGAGTTTTTAATCAAGCGCTACGGAAAAGAGTCCTGCCGGGTAGTGGCAGAGGCTACGGTGGAAAATCCGCTCGAAAGAATTGCGGATTTAGATTTGACGCGGGCGGAAGTAGAGTTTGCTATTACACATGAGGGGGCGCTGTGTGTAGAAGATATTTTGGAGCGCCGGACACGCCTTTCTATGATTCCGGAGCAAGCAGAGGCAGCACGGGCGGAGATAACGGAAATTTTTCAAATGCTGTGCATCCCCGCGGCGGCGGTAGTTAAAGCGGAAATTGCGCAGGAGAAAGCTACGCCGAGTGAAGAAGCGGTAGCGAGTGGGAAATCTCCAGCTAAAGGGCAAGGAAAACGGAGGCATGGATAAAATGAAAGAGTTGGCATTTAAGCTGTTCGGAATAACACAGGCGCGTTTTCCGCGGCAAATGGGAGCAATTATGCGGAAAGTTACTTCTACGATTCCGAAGCTGAGCCGCAAAAAGAAAAAAGCTTTCCCTACGGCTGGAATAGAAGCTGCGAATAAGGCGGCACGGGTGAAGGTACATCCTCCGCGCGATCCGCAGCGCACGAACGGGGTGCTCGCAGCGAATAAAGCAGCGGGAGTCCCGGGCGCGCAATGAGTAGGGTACAGTATTTTCTACTTGCTAAGTAATACACCTCTATAAAGGCACCTTTATAAAGTGCATTTTTCAGTGCTAATATCCTATTTGCTTAGTTATTTTTCTGGCAGTCGTGGCTACCTCGAGTGATTAATTACCGATTTAGGCTTAATTGACTGTGTAAAATTTGTAGTAGCAGACCCGGTAGTAGATTCGCCGGCTGGGCGCACTAGTAACTGAAAGGTGTAAAAATGCAGGTTTCTTCCTTTGTGCAAAAACTTCCCAAAGTAGAGCTACATCTACATATTGAAGGCACTCTAGAGCCAGATTTGAAATTTAAGCTGGCGCAGCGGAATGGAATTGAGCTAGCCGAAAAAACTGCGCAGGAAGTATATGATTCCTACCAGTTCACCGATTTAGCTTCTTTCCTGGCTTCTTATTACGACGGCATGCAGGTGCTGCGTACCAGTGCTGATTTCTATGATTTAGCGATGGAATATCTGAAAAAAGCTGCTGCGCAGAACGTGCGTTACGCCGAGATATTCTTTGATCCGCAGGCGCATACTTGCCGCGGTGTCAGCTTCGATACCGTGATTTCCGGTTTACATCGGGCACAGGTGGAAGCGGAGCAGACTCTCGGAATACAATCCGCGCTCATCATGTGCTTCTTGCGTGATTTCCAGGCCGAATATGCGATGGCTACCCTGCTTGAGGCGCTTCCCTATAAGAAGTGGATTCTCGGAGTTGGCTTAGATTCTGATGAGACCGGCAATGCTCCTGATAAATTCGCGGCAGTTTTTGCCCGTGCCCGGCAAGAGGGTTTCCTCCTCACCATGCACGCCGATGTGGATATTAAAGATTCGATTGAACATATCCGCCAGTTAATTGAGGAAATCAAAGTAGATCGGATCGACCACGGCACCAATGTGGGAGAAAATTCGCAATACGTAGATTACCTGGTAGAGCACAAAATTGGTTTGACTTGCTGCCCGGTATCTAATACATGGGTTTCAGACGGTTCAAAGATCCCACTGATTGCTAAGCTGGCGGAGCGGGGAGTGAAAGTGAGCATCAACTCTGATGATCCGGCCTATTTCCGTGGATATATCAATGAAAACTTCCAGCTAGTGGCAGATGAGCTAGGAGCTGATTCGGAATTTTTGGCGCAGCTGAGCCTCAATGCGGTAGATATTTCGTGGGCAGCTCCGTCGTTAAAGGAACGCTTGCGAGCGGAGATTCGCGCTACTCTTAACTAGCAGTTTCTTTTTGTTTGAGGTGTAATTTTTGTGAAAATCAGAGAGGCGCAGTTAGCGGATCTTGATGCTTTAGTGGAGCTCAGTCGGGATACTTTCGAAGAAACTTTCGGTTATCTCTATCCGCTCGCAGATTTGCAGAATTTTTTAGCTACTGCCTATACGCAGGAAAGCTATGCGGAGCAGATCCAAGATAAAGATAGCAATATCTGGGTTTTGGTAGACGGAGAAAAACTCTGCGGATATGTGACGGCGGGTAACTGTATTTTGCCGCATCCGGAGGCGCGCGCGGAAGATGGAGAGATTAAGCGGATTTATCTGCGTGCTGCTTACCAAAGAGGGGGCTGGGGTACCAGACTTTTCGAAACTGCGTTAGATTGGCTTATTTCGAGAGGGAAATCCACTATTTGGCTGGGAGTATGGGCAAATAATTACGGAGCGCAGAAACTATATAAACGGCACGGCTTTATTTACGCGGGGGAATATCGTTTCGTTGTGGGGGAGAGCCGTGACCGGGAGTTTATTTATCGAAAAATCGTAACGGAGGAAGAGAAATCGCACCGAGCAGCGGAGCGGGGAGTAGAGAGCTAATTAGTATCGTTAGTTAAGTGTTTATGCAGCCCCCAGTTAAAGCTCCGGGCCGCTGTACTCCGCCAGATAATTTTCAATGAAGCGCGCTACGGCATCATCTGTGTGATGCCCGATGCGCGCTTCGCATACTTCCATCACTTCGGGGCGGGCGTTTTCTACCGCAATTGGATGGCCAATTTCGCGCAGCCAACTTACGTCATTTCCGCCGTCTCCAAAACCGGCTACGTTCCGCAGGTCGATGCCTTTTCGCTCGGCTAATATCTGCATTCCCTTATCTTTACCTTCGCCCGGGGCAGTCATTTCGTAAAAATTGGTCATTGAGCGGTCTATATAAGGGAAACGCGCCTTTAATTCGGTATTTAGACTATCTAAATAAGCTGGGTCCGGATGCCCAAACATTACGTTATACACCAGCGTTGGATTTACTGTATCCAAATCTTGCACATCTATCTTAAATACGGCGTATCCACCTTGCGTCCAGCGATTTCCCTCTTCAAATACTTCTACCACCAAGCGGTCCGGGAGAGTAAACACCGTCACTAGCCCTAGTTCTCGCCCAGTTTGAATAGCTAATCGGGAAATTTCTTCCGGCATGGGTTGGGAGTAAATGATTTCTTCGGTAGCTAAATCTCCAATCCGGGTGCCGTTACTGGCAATCACTATGCCGTGATGCCCCGCGCGCCGTAAGGGATCGGCCGCCACGGGGAGAATTCGTCCGGTGACTATTATTGGCTCGATACCAGCTTGGGAAAGGGCACGTAGTGCTGCTACTGCTCTTTCTCCTACGCTTCCCTCCGCATCGGCGATTGTGCCGTCGACATCAAAGGCCATAGCTTGTAGCGGGCCAATTCGGCGCGCTAATTTTTGTAAATCACTATCGTTGTTCCCAAAATAAGGAGGTAAAGAAGACCCCATAGCCATAAATCGCCTTCTGCTCGAAAATCTTTCGCTTCACTCTCAGTATAGTAGTTGTGAAAATCTCTTTCGATGCGGTGTAGGCGTTAAATATCTACGAAAAATTAGTGCTAATCTGGACGTTGGTCCTATTTATCATTTACACTTATTTTACAATTAAATAAATCTGTAAAAATTGTAGGCAGGTACAATTAAATAAGCATTCTATGCTGTGCTATTCCCGTGGAGGGGAAATATATGACGAAATACGTATATGACTTTACTGAAGGCAATAAAGATCAGAAAGAGCTGCTAGGTGGTAAAGGTGCCAATTTGGCAGAGATGACCCATTTAGGTTTGCCGGTGCCCCCGGGATTTACTATTACCACTGAAGCGTGCCGTGCTTATCTGCGTACGGGAGCGGTACCAGAAACTCTAGAAGTGGAAGTCACCACGGCTATTGCCGGCATTGAAAGCAAAATGCACAAGCGGCTCGGCAATGAAAAAGATCCTTTACTGCTTTCAGTGCGTTCGGGCGCGAAGTTTTCGATGCCGGGCATGATGGAGACGGTGCTCAATATCGGTCTGAACGATGTATCGGTAACTGGTCTGAGCGCGCAGTCGCAAAATCCGCGGTTTGCTTGGGATTCGTATCGGCGTCTAATCCAGATGTTTGGCAAGACGGTACTGGGCATTGATGATTCCTTCTTCTCCACGGCGCTGCATGGGCTGCAGGAAAGAAAAGGCTACGCCGGCGATCTCGATATGACCACTGAAGATCTGCAGCAGTTGGTAGTGGAATATAAAGAAATAGTGAAAGCAGAAGCGGGAATCGAATTTCCACAAGATCCACGCCAGCAGCTCGATATGGCAGTAGAGGCCGTATTTAATTCTTGGAACACCGATCGGGCCCGCCTGTATCGGCGGCGGGAGCGCATTTCGAATGATTTAGGTACTGCGGTGAACGTGCAGACCATGGTCTTTGGAAATATGGGCATGGGATCAGGCACCGGCGTTTGCTTCACGCGCGATCCTTCTACCGGACATACCGGCGTCTACGGTGATTACCTAGAGAATGCGCAGGGAGAGGATGTAGTGGCCGGTATCCGTAATACTCTTTCACTCGCTGACCTAGAGAATATTGATAAGACTTCTTATGATGAATTACTCGATATTATGGAGCGCCTCGAGGTGCACTACCGCGATATGTGCGATATTGAATTCACAATTCAACAAGGAAAACTCTGGATGCTGCAGACCCGCGTAGGGAAGCGTACGGCGCCGGCGGCGTTTAGAATTGCTAAGCAGCTAGTAGATGAGCGTTTGATTACGCGTGATGAATCCGTCACTCGGGTAACGGGTGAACAGCTCACTTCGCTGCTTTTCCCACAGTTCGATAAGAGCGCCCCGAAAGAAATTATTTCGAAAGGAATGCCGGCTTCTCCCGGTGCGGCAGTAGGCGAAATCGTATTCGATAACGAGCAGGCGGAACAACGCTCGCAGGCTGGTGCTTCCGTAATTTTGGTACGCCGGGAAACTAATCCAGATGATTTAGCTGGAATGGTCGTAGCTGCGGGAGTACTCACTTCTCGGGGTGGAAAGACTTCGCACGCGGCAGTGGTAGCGCGTGGTATGGGGCGTACCTGCGTAGT
The DNA here is from genome assembly GCF_947253055.1 of uncultured Arcanobacterium sp. Taxonomy (GTDB): domain Bacteria; phylum Actinomycetota; class Actinomycetes; order Actinomycetales; family Actinomycetaceae; genus Arcanobacterium_A. Next base: position 19,317 of record NZ_CAMXYE010000010.1, read on the forward strand.
AGGAGCAGATGATCTCATAGTAGATGAAGAAGCCGGCACTATGTATGTGAAGTCGGTGGATAAGACCTACCATGCGGGAGATTTAATCGCGATTGACGGCGGTACGGGAGAGATATTTGCCGGTCAGGTGCCGGTGGTAGATTCTCCGGTAATGGCTTATGTGTCGGATGGTCTGGAAGCGGCGTTGCAGCTTTGTGACGACGAAGAATCGCGCGAATTGGTATATGCTGTAGATCAAATTCTGAGCCGTGCCGATGCTAAACGGAATTTGGAAGTGTACGCCAATGCCGATACTCCGGAAGATGCGCAGCGTGCACGGAAATTCGGAGCGCAAGGAATTGGGCTGTGCCGCACGGAGCATATGTTCCTCGGCGAGCGTCGGAAGCTGATTGAAACAGTAATTTTAGCTGAATCCGAGGAGGAACAGCAGGAGGCATTGCGGGCACTAATTCCACTCCAAGAAGGAGATTTTGCAGGTATTTTCTCGGCGATGGACGGTTTGCCGGTAATTGTGCGGTTAATCGATCCACCTTTGCACGAGTTCTTACCGGATAATACGGCTCTTTCGGTGGAATTAGCGGTGAAGAAAGCCTTAGGCGAAGAGATTACTGCGGAAGAAACTAAGCTGCTCAAGGCAGTAAAAGCGAACCATGAGCAAAATCCGATGTTGGGATTGCGTGGCGTGCGTTTGGGCTTGAAACTGCCTGGCTTGGTGAAGCTGCAGATTCATGCCATTGCCAATGCTTGTGCAGCTCTGCAGAAAGCGGGAAAGAATCCGCGCCCCGAAATTATGGTGCCACTCATTGCCTCGGAGCGTGAGATGCAAATCGTGCGCGATTGGGCATTGAAGATCATCAAAGAAACTTCGGAGCGGGAAGGTGTAGAGCTGGATATTCCGATTGGCAATATGATTGAGCTGCCGCGGGCTGCTATTCGGGCGGAACGCATCGGGCTAGAATCTGATTTCTTCTCCTTCGGTACCAATGATTTAACTCAAACTACCTGGGGATTCTCTCGTGACGACGTAGAAGCCTCGTTCTTCACTCAGTATTTTGATTATTCGGTATTTGGCACCTCGCCTTTCGAATCTATCGATACGCGCGGAGTGGGTGCATTGGTACAGATGGGTGTAGAGCGGGGTCGGAGCGTGAAGCCGCAGATGCATATGGGCGTATGTGGGGAGCATGGTGGAGATCCGGCTTCGATTCACTTCTTCGAATATGCGGGCTTGGATTATGTATCCTGCTCACCATTCCGAGTGCCGGTAGCGCGCCTCGAAGCTGGCCGAGCAGTCATCGCTAATGAATGTGATTTAGCGCAGCCCCCCAGTGAAAAGTAAGTAAAATTTCCAACTATTCCCCCGAAGCTATTTTTCTTAGCTTCGGGGGTTTTCTTTCGTACCCGAGTTGTGGAAAATAGCGAGAAGTACAGCCGGCGCAGAGCACTATTTCGGATAAAATCGACTTAGTACTTACGAATAGGGTGGCGGGCGTATTTATTTTTGCCGCCGTCATGTGGGCGATATTCACTATTTCGCAGACCTACCTCGGCCCTCTAATTGCTGATTGGCTAGTGGGGTGGATAGAAACCTTCCAAGGATGGGTAGAAGACCAAATGGCGGAAAGCCCCGTGCTACTCACGACTATTATTGCCAACGGCATTATCGGTGGTGTTGGAGCGGTAATTGGCTTCTTGCCGCTGGTTATGGTGATGTATTTCCTTATCGCTCTACTGGAAGAATGTGGATACATGGCGCGAGTGAGCGCGGTAATGGATCCGATTTTCAAGCGCGTAGGGCTCTCTGGAAAGTCGGTAATTCCTATCGTTATCAGCACCGGATGCGGTATTCCGGGAATTATGAGCTGCCGAGCAATCCGCGATGAGCGCGAGCGCCGCGCCACTGCAATGTTGACTACTTTCGTCCCGTGCGGAGCTAAAATTCCGGTAATCGCCCTCTTTGCGGGTGCTTTCTTCAACGGATCCGGCTGGGTGAGCTGGGTGAGCTACTTCGTCGGCCTGATGCTGATATTCCTCGGAGCTTTGCTGGTGAAAGTAGTGACGGGTTATAAGTTCCGCAAATCTTTCTTCATTATGGAGCTTCCGCAATATAAGCTTCCCAGCTTAGGTAATGCTTTTATGTCGATGTTAGAGCGGGCCAAAGCCTACATTATTAAAGCTGCCACCATTATTCTGGTGTGTAATCTAGTAGTTCAGCTCATGCAGACCTTCAACTGGCATTTCCAAGCAGTGGAAGAAGGTATGGAAGATACCTCTATCTTGGCTTCAGTAGCTTCACCTTTTGCGGTGCTCTTGATTCCGCTGGGCTTCGGTGCTTGGCAATTAGCGGCAGCAGCCGTCACTGGCTTTATTGCGAAAGAGAATGTAGTAGGCACCCTCGCCGTGGTTTACGGACTCACTAACTTTATTGATCCAGATGAATTAGCTATGACCGGTGGGGCAAATGAAATTGCTATTACTATGGGGCTCACCTCGGTAACTGCACTTTCGTATCTGTTCTTCAACCTCTACACTCCACCTTGCTTCGCTGCTATTGGCGCTATGAATTCAGAAATGCAAGATAGAAAATGGCTTTGGAGTGCAATCGCTCTCCAATTCTGCACCGGCTATACGGTAGCCTTCCTGGTAAATCAGATTGGCAGCTTAATAGTGGAGGGGCATCTCGGAAATGGATTCTTCCCCGGATTATTGGTGGTAGCAGTGATGGCAGCGAGCATTGCCTTTATGGCACGGCGAATTCGCGCTGGTTTCGCTGCTAAGTACGAGCTGCATCAACACACAGAAAAAGCTGCGTAGCGGCTACTTAGAGGAGATGCGTTTTAATGCTTAGCACCATCATCGCTGGTCTTGCTCTCGGAGCAATCGTATTTTTCGCGGTTCGCTATATCGTAAAGCAGAAGCGAAAAGGGGTTAAATGTATCGGCTTGTCCGGTAGCCGATAGTTGTGGCACGCAGAATGCCGCTCTGGCTGGGGCACATAAGACCTTGCCGGTAAGCGTCTACAGTCATGGAAAGCAGGTGAATCCCGGTGAATGCGCTTGCTGCCACGGCCAGTAAGGCGGATATAGCTTCTGATGCAGCGCTCTGTACCGAAGAAAAGATGAATCTATTAGATGCGGAATTAGGCAAGACCTATGTAATAAAGTCCATATCCACTGCCGATTCTGATATGGATACTTTCCTCTTTCGTCTGGGGTGCTATAGCGGAGAAGAAATTACTGTGCTCACAAAAAAGCGCAATGTCTGCATAGTAGTTATCAAAGATAGCCGCTACAGCATCGACAATTTACTGGCGGAGGCAATCTGTATTTAGGCTGGATATGATTTTTTACTTTCTTTCTCAGTAAGATATGAGAGAAGAAAGGGAAGAATATGCCAGAGCAGACGGAGCTAGTGCCCCCGCAGGTAGAGCAAGCATTGGCGGAATTAGCAGCAAGCATTTCCGGCGAAGTAGAGTCCTCTACACGGGTGCGCGCTGAATATACCAGCGATGCTTCTAATTATCGGGTGGTGCCGGCGGGAGTAGTCTTCCCGCGCCACGCAGAAGATGTGCGAAAAATTTTGGCAGTTTGCCGGCGGCATCATGTACCGGTGGTGGCGCGCGGTGGTGGCACCTCCGTGGCGGGAAACTCAATTAGCAGTGGCATAGTATTGGATTTTTCGCGGCATATGCATCGAATTCTGCATATAGATCCGCAGGCGCGCACGGCTACTGTGGAGCCGGGCGTGGTGATGAGCGATTTGCAGGCGGCGGCAGCTCCTTATGGTTTACGCTTTGGGCCGGATCCTTCTACGCAAAATCGTGCTACTTTCGGGGGAATGGTAGGAAATAATGCTTGCGGACCTCATGCGGTGGCGTGGGGGCGTACTGCCGATAATGTGCTAGAGCTGCGGTGTATTGACGGCACCGGTCGCGAATTTACGGCGGGTGCCGGGGAAATGCCGGAGCCTTTGGCAGAATTGGTTGCGGCTAATTTAAGTGATATCCGCACTAATTTAGGCCGTTTTCCGCGGCAGGTATCGGGCTATGCGCTAGAGCATCTTTTGCCGGAAAATGGGCGTGATTTAGCAAAAATGTTGGTGGGCTCGGAAGGCACGCTTGTTACTTTATTAGAAATAAAATTGTGTTTAGTGCCGCTGGCTGCGGCTCCGATGCTGGTGGTCTTAGGCTACCCAGATATGCCGGCTGCGGCCGATGCGGTGCCGGCTATTTTGCCCTATAAGCCTTTGGCAATTGAAGGCATGGATCGTGAATTAGTAGAGGTAGTGCGCCGCGCGCGTGGAGAAGTGCCGGAGTTGCCAGCTGGCGGCGGATGGCTGTTAGTGGAAGTAGGGGCACAAGAAGGAGAAGATCCGCAAGAAGTGCCCCAGCGGGCAGAGGCTATTGTAAAAGCGGCGGGAACTACTGCCTATTCGATACAAGCAGCGGGAGCTGCGGCGCAAAGGCTTTGGAGAATTCGTGCCGATGGAGCTGGTCTCGGTGGGCGGACTCCGGCGGGAGCCCCCGCCTGGCCGGGTTGGGAGGATTCGGCTGTGCCTCCGGAGCAGTTAGGGAACTATTTGCGCGCCTTACAAAAATTACTTGCTAAGTATGAATTAGCTGGGCTTATGTATGGCCACTTCGGAGATGGCTGTGTGCATATTCGGATAGATTTTCCGTTGCATAAAGCGGGTGGGGCAAAAGTATTTAGAGATTTCTTAGTTGCGGCTGCGGATTTAGCTCTCAGTTTCGGAGGCTCGCTCTCGGGTGAACACGGAGATGGCCGCGCCCGTTCGGAACTTTTAGCGCGCATGTATCCGCCGGAAATTATTGAATTATTTTCTCAAGTAAAAGCGATTTTTGATCCACAGGATTTACTAAACCCCGGGGTGTTGGTGCGCCCGCGCGCGCTTGATGCGGATTTGCGCCGCTCGGCTGCACAGCCGCTCGCCTACGCGGGAGGATTTCATTTCTTAGCTGACGACGCAGATTTCACTAATGCTTTACATCGCTGCACCGGAGTGGGGAATTGCCGGGCAGATAGAATGGATGCCGGATTTTTTATGTGCCCGTCCTATCAGGCAACTAAAGAAGAAAAAGATGTGACGCGCGGAAGAATGCGGGTCTTGCAGGAAGCTGCCAATGGCCAGCTAGTAGCTACTTTTGCGGATGCGGCGGTATTAGAATCTCTCGATCTTTGCCTCGGCTGTAAAGCTTGCTCGAGTGACTGCCCTACGGGAGTAGATATGGCGCGCTATAAATCTGAAACACTTTACCGCGCTTATAAAGGGAAATTGCGCCCGATTACGCATTATTTATTGGGAAATTTACCGATATTGGCGCGTCTCGTGGTGCGCGTGCCGGGGCTGGCGCGCTTTGCTAATAGTTGTTTCCGCATCGCACCGCTGCGGAAATTGGTTTTTTCTCTCTCTGGAATTGATCAGCGGCGCGATATGCCAGGGTTTGCACAGCGCTCTTTTTCGGCGTGGGCCCGGCGCAGCGGGCAATTCTCCCCGCAGTTGCCAGGAGAGCTAGCGGCAGAATTACCAGCTGATACAACAGCCACATCCACAGCAGCCTCCGCTTTGTGGGCAGACTTGCCAGCAGACTTATCGGCCGAATTACCGGCAGAGTTATCGCCCGATTTATCAGCTGACTCACCGGCAGAGCTGCCTGAACAAAAGCAGCGGCGCTATGTGGTGCTTTGGGCAGATTCGTTCTCCGAAAGTCTAGATACGCGCGGAGCTCAAGCGCTCGCGGAGTTATTGCAGAAATATGGATACACGGTATTACTTCCTCCGGCTTCGCCCTGCTGTGGTTTGACTTGGATCACTACTGGCCAGCTCCAGACGGCTAAGAAAAAACTCCAGCATCTTTTTGCAGTGTTAGCGCCTTTTGCTAAGAACGGAATTCCGATAGTGGGGGTGGAACCTTCGTGTACGGCGGTACTGCGCGACGATGCGCTAGATTTACTGCCGGAAGATAAGCGGGCTCCGCTTATCGCCAGCATGACATTTACTCTGGCGGAGTTGCTCACCCATCGCGAATTTGGGGTGGGAGAGCAGTTGAATCTGCCAGATCTGCAGGGAATGAAAATCGTGGCGCAGCCGCATTGTCATCATTATTCGGTAATGGGATGGAAAAAAGAGGCAGCTTTATTGCGAAAAACTGGTGCTGAATTAGTACAGTTGAGTGGCTGCTGCGGTTTAGCGGGAAATTTTGGGATGGAAAAAGGTCACTACGAAATTTCGCAGGCGGTGGCGCAGAATCAATTACTGCCGAAACTAGCTGCAGCGGGAGCAGAGGCAGTGTACCTAGCAGATGGTTATTCTTGCCGCACCCAAGCGGCGCAGTTGGCAGGAAAGCAGGGGGTACATTTGGCCGAGTTGCTGCTAAAAGGGAAAGAAGTGCGCCGCTAGAAATCACTAGAAGAGTTTTACTAGAAGAGATTTGTGGGGATTAGGTTAGCCAAGTGGTAACCCAGCTAGTCGAGCGGTAAATCAGCTAGCCAAGTGGCTAGACTCTGGTAGCAGAGCTGACGCACGGAAGCGCGGGAAAGTACTACATCGTGTATGGCGCCAGGTAATTTGCGCAGTAGTACATTATCTCCGAGTTGGGGTACCCGTTTCCAAATTTGCTCTACCGAGAGTACGGCATCGCTTTCCAGGATTTTATTATTCCAAGAGGTGAAATTAGAGCTTTGGGCAGAAGTAAAGGTGATTATCGGGCAGGTAATATCTAAGCCGTTTTCCACTTCTGCTTGCCCGGAGAACACCGCATTTAACCAACCGAAGCGTACCGGGAAAGTGGGAATATGCCAGTAGCGTGGATTAGGTTGCCAGCCGGTAGTGAAGAAAGGATCATTCTGGAGGTCGCTTTCTGCGGGGAAAGGTCCGGCCGCCAGATTCCCGCCAGTTTTTCCGCGGTAGTAATAACCAGCGGGGCCGTTTGGCAATGCTTTATAGGGATCGCGCTTAGCTAGTATACGCAGCAGCGGTGCAGCGATTTTTCGTACCGGCCACCGGTATTGTAATTCCAGCCAAGGCGAGTTGAGGATCAATCCGGCACATGCTTGTGAATGTTTTTCTGCCCATAGAGCAGCCGTGAGACCGCCGGTTGAATGTCCGTAGAGAATAAAAGGAACTGGGCTCTGCGCAGTAGCGTAAGCACGGGCAAAATCTATTTCCTGGGTGTAATCATGCAAATCGGCAATATATCCCCAAAGTTCCTGTGTTTGGTGGGAACGCCCGAACCGGCGTAAATCACAGGCGTAGAAATTCCCTCCTTGCGAGGCGATGAAGCGTGCGAATTCTTTATGGAAAAAGTAATCATTCCAGCCATGAAGAAAAAGGAGATTAAAACGCTGCGGTGTGGCAGTGCGGGGGAGGGCGTCCGGGTCTTCTTCTGGTCGGTAGCGGATAAGAGTGGCGCGGGTAGATCCGGCGTTTTCCTCTATTGGGAAATGAGCATAAGAAAATCCATCCCCTAATTCGTCGGGGTACCACTGTAAAGCGCCGTCACTCATAGTTGTATTTTGTCATATTTATTTACGGGGAGGGGCTGTGAT
>NZ_CAMXYE010000011.1 GCF_947253055.1 uncultured Arcanobacterium sp.
ATATTCGTCCACCCTTGGGAGAAGGCAGTCAATAAGGTAATGCGAAAACGCCGCAGCTGGAGAGCTTCTCGCACCGTGATTACGGGGCGAGCAGAATGATTGGCCGCTTTTGCCGCTTTTGCCGCTTTTGCTGCTTTTTCCGATTTTTCCGGCACAGCCGCAGCTGAATCAGATGCAGATTCTGAATCCACCGTCGATTTTTCCGGTGGAAGCGGCGATTTTGCGGGAAGAAATACGTCCGGGCCAATAGCTATCTTCACTATCAACCACGCAATAATTAAAAAGCAGCCATAAATAAAAAAAGGCCACCGATAGCCCAAACCAGAGAGTAAGGCTCCTACAGCGGGGCCAGCGATATTTCCAATTAAGAAACCTGCTCCGTAGGCGGCAGAAGCTCGCCCGCGCATAGTAGGAGGAGCAAGCTTAAAAATCATCGACATCGCCGCTACGGAAAAAGTAACAGAACCGATGCCACCGGCCGCCCGAAAAATCAATAACTGCAGATAGCTCTGCGCAAAAGCCGAAGCAAAAGAAGAAATCATCACGATGGCGATGCCGAAAAGATACATTCGGCGCTCCCCGAATTTAGTGGAAAGCCAACCCGAAGCAGGCGCAAAGCTCAAACGCAGCAGTGCGAAAGCAGAAACCACGAAAGTGGCAGCCAGATTAGTGACCGAAAAACTCTTAGCGTATTGCGGCAATACCGGAGCCACTATTCCATAACCTAAAGCTATCGCCACTGCCGCTGCCACCAATACCCAAATTGCGCGGGGAAGCCGTTCTTCTTTTATACCTGCATCCATACTATTTGGTCTATCAGAGTTCTCTAGAAAATCCATCTTTAATACATTAACCTCACACCACATTCACCTCTGGCTCAGCAGTTATATATAATTAGAGTGCTCAACCAAATGGGCAAAATTTCTTTAATAGTAGAGTGAGAATATGAATTTCCCGATACGCGAGCCTTTGACGAGGATGGCCGACGGCACCATCAAACAGTGGAATCCTTTTTCCGGCACTGAGGTCTGGACGGTACCTGGTAGAGCTAATCGACCTTTGGATATAAAACTTTCCGACCCTCATCCGCTAAATCCTGCAGAGCTCGGGCATCACTGTGCTTTTTGTACGCAGCGAATTCTCGAAACCCCACCGGAGAAAGCACGCCTCGTAAAGAAACGTGACGATGCCGTCATCTATAAATCCACTAGCGTAGAGATGCTCACCCGCGAATGGGAATTCCGCCGCGTGCCAAATCTTTTTGAGATAGTTTCTTTCGATTATTGGGAAAAAAATTATGGCTACCAGCTCTCTCCGGCAGCCCAGCACAATATGGAATCTTATATTGCCGACCCGGCCGGGCGCGCACATGTACTGAATATACTGCGCGTTAAACTCGGGGCACAGTACAGCGAAGAAGCGTGGGAGCAGCTATCTGATAGAGAAAAGATGCAGTACGCCCGCGCGCTTTTTGGTTCCGGGCACGATTTAATCATCGCCCGCCGGCACTTCGTAGACGGAGCAGAAAACGATAGTCAGTTAGCTTCTGCGGGCACACTCACCCCGCAAGAGCACCTCTGGTATATTCGCCTCACTATCGATGCGATGAAAGATCTCTATGAAGCAAATCGCTACGCTCGCTATATTCAGGTATTCCAAAATTGGTTAAAACCAGCGGGAGCCTCTTTTGACCATCTACACAAGCAATTAGTGGCTATTGACCAGCGCCCTATCAACGGGCAGATAGAACTCGAAAAAGTCCGGCAAAACCCCAATCTCTACAATGAGGCAGCTGTAGACTACGCCGGCTACCACAATTTAGTGATTGCCGAGAATAAGCATGCGGTAGCTATTGCCGGATTTGGCCACCGCTATCCAACTTTGGAAGTGTGGTCACGCTCCAGTCACTGCCAGCCTTGGGAGCATAGCCGGGAAGAAATTGCCGCTATGTCGGATCTGATTCACGCTATGCACGCCGCCACCGGCCCGCTCGTGCCCTGTAATGAAGAGTGGTATTGCAAGCCGATTGACGCCGATGTGAATATGCCTTGGCGAGTCTTGCTGAAATGGCGCGTATCTACTTTGGCCGGTTTCGAAGGGGGCACAAAAATTTACGTAAATACCATTGACCCCTGGCATGTGCGCGATCGCGTAGTGCCACGGCTATTGGAACTGCGCGCCGAAGGGAAAATTTCGCAGAGTATAAACATCTCTACTGAATGTAGCTGCCGGGTAAATTCCCTCCGGTACAACCCCGCTCTCCAATAGATACCAATAGGAGCTGCTTTTACTTTGCAAAGGCGCTTAATTTTTCAAAGCGTCATACCAGTACCAGTTCGCGCAGTAACTTCCAGCCTTCGCCTTTTACCGCCGAAATATGCCAGCTAGTTTTCGCGCAAATAGCCTTTCTCCATGACGATGACCCGATCTGCCATTACATCTGCTTCGTCGTGATCATGGGTGACGAAGATGGCTGTAATTCCCGTGCGTTTAATTATCTCCCGCAGCTGCACCGCCAGAGTTTCGCGCAGATTGCGGTCGAGCGCCGAAAGTGGTTCGTCGAGCAAAAGTAGCTGTGGAGAGGGAGCGAGCGAGCGAGCTAAAGCCACCCGCTGCTTTTGCCCACCCGAAAGCGTAGATATTTGCCGCTCCCCGTAGTCCGCTAAATCTACTAGCTGCAGTAACTCAGCTACCCGTGCTTTTATCTGGGCACGCGGCATCCGGTGCATTTCCAGACCGTAGCTGATATTCCGCGCCACATTGCGATGGGGGAAAAGCTGCCCGTCTTGAAATACCATGCCGATATTTCGCTTGTGCACAGGTACCTGCGCTAAATCTTTGCCATAGAGATAGATATTTCCGGCCGTCACCTGCTCTAAACCAGCTATTGCCCGCAATAAAGTAGATTTCCCGGAACCAGAGGCACCGAGCAAAGCCACTATCTCCCCTTCGGGTACCTGCAAACAAGCACCGTGCACGGCAGTGAAGCCGTTAGCGTAAGTGACATCTGCTTCTTTTACCACTAAAGCATAATTTTCATTCATCACTATATTTGTCCGATTCTTTGCTCATCGCGATTCCGCGATCCAATAAACTCTGCACCAATGATTACGAACGCCGTCACCACTGCTAATAACACTGCTCCCGCCAGCGCCATGCCGTAATTATTCTGCCCAGCTCGCGAGAGGAGCTTTACAATCACTACTGGCAAGGTCAAATAAGCTGGATCAGCGAGGAAAGATGTAGCCCCGAATTCGCCGAGGGAAACGGCGAAAGCAAAGCCCGCCGCCAACCCGATACCGCGCAATAAAAATGGCATATCGATAGTGCGAAGTACTTGGGCCGGGGTGGCACCTAGGACACTGGCAGCCTCCCGCATCCGCGGATCGATAGCGCGCAACAGCGGCACTAAAGACCGGATAACCAGCGGTAAGGCTACTACCGATTGTGCTAAAGGCACGATGAGACCGGAATTAGCTATATCGGTACCGGCGAAAGTTATTAAAAATCCGAAACCAACTGTAACTGCGGAGACCCCGAGTGGCAGCAAGGTGACGCCGTCTAAGAAACGTTGTGCTTGTAACCATTTCCCCTGGACGCGCCGCGAAAGTACCAATGCCAAAGGTACGCTCACCAACAAGGCAAAAATCATAGAATCGAAAGCGATGCGTACCGAGTGATCGATAGCTTCTAATACCGAAGTGCCACCCGAAAATCCGAATCCGGTGGTGGAGAGAAGGCGGTAGTTATCGAGCGTCCAATGACCTTGATACCGGAAAGAATTGAGAATAAGGGAAGCAATGGGGAAAAGCACTAGGAGTAACGCCAGTAAGGTGACTATTTTTGGCAGCAGCGGCGCCTGGCGCAGCGAGCGGCGGGAACGCGGGCGCACTTGCAGGGCCGTTTCCGTGCGGGCAGTGAGGCGCGTGCCCACAATCAGAGCCAAGAGCACGATTATAAATTGCAGCACCGAGAGCATAGCTGCTTTATCAAGATCAAAGAAAGTGACGGTCTGAATATATATTTCCGTCTCAATAGTGCCGTAGCCCGGATTACCCAGCGTAGTCACTACCCCATATGCAGTAGAGCAATAGAGGAAAGCCAGGCCGCCCGCCGCTGCTATCGCCGGAGCTAATTGCGGCAAGGTGATGCCGAAGAATGCTCGATAGGGACTGGCTCCAAGAGTGCGCGCCGCCTGTTCCGTACACGGATCGATACTGGCCCACATATTTCCTACCATGCGAGTGATGAGCCCGCAGTTGAAGAACACCATGGCGAGTACTACTGCCCACGGGGTATTAGCTATATTCAAAAAAGCGAGCGGGCCGCCTAGCAAGGAGCGAAAAGCGATACCTACTACCACTGTGGGGAGCACAAAGGGGATTGTCAGCAACCCCCGCAACAGCTGCCGGCCGGGGAAATCGTGTAGATACAGCAAATAGGCAGCAGGTACGCCGCACAGTATAGAGAAAAATGCGCCCGCAACCGCCATCCAGAGAGTTTGCCAAATAATCTGCCAAGTGCGCTCTTCGCGCAGTAGATCCACCATGCCGCCCAGAAAAGAAGCTTCAGCTGCATCTACTCCGAATAGCCCGCGGAGCAGCATCGCTCCGACCGGCCACATAAAGAAAATAATTAAAAAGGCTAGGGGCAGTGCTACGGCACTGCCCCAGCCTATTTTAGAAATCAGCTTCATAGAATATTTCTTCTATGTAGTTATTTAGCAGTTACTTAGTGGATTCCTGGTATATCTTGGAATACTCATCCAGCCAAGCTTTCCGCTCCGCACCCACTTTCTGAATATCTGCTTCAATTACCGTAGTCGGAAGTGGTGCATAGGTGGCCCACTCTTTCGGCAGCTCTACATTCTTCTTATAGGGGTAGACGTACATATTTTCCGGAATAGATTTCTGCACTTTATCCGTGAGTAAGAATTCGATAAATGCTTTTGCACCCTCTGCATTCTTAGCTCCCTTGGTCACTCCAGCGTATTCAATCTGCTTGATACAAGTATCATTCAGAGAAGAAGTAGCGCCTTTCTCGTAGGCGGGAGAAGAAGAATAGCTGAGCACTATCGGGTAGGCTCCTTTTCCTTCCGAACCAGAGAACTCAGTGTAGTAGGCAGTAGACCAATCCTTTACGACTTTAGTACCGTTGGCCAGTAAATCCTTCCAGTATTCAGTCCACTTATCTCCATAAGTAGAGACTGTGGCCGCAAGGAATGCCATCCCAGGGGTGGACTGCAAGGGGTCGGTGAGTACCGTCAAATTCTTATACTCTGGTTTCAATAGGTCGTCAAAAGATTTCGGAATATCAATCTTCTTATCTGCAAACCACCGATTATCGGCATTTAAGCAGACATCGCCGCGATCAATAGGAGCTAATTTCCCTTCCACGGTATCGGATTTTTCCAGACCTTTCGGCACAAATTCTTCTGCCAAACCCGAGTTAATTACTTCGGCAGCCTGAAAAGTATCTACGCCGTAGAAGCCATCTACTACCGGCTTATCTTTGTTAATCAACAGCTGATTAAGTACAGTACCGTCACCGGCGGAAACCGTCTTGAGTTGGTAGCCGCTCTCTTCTTGGAAAGCTTTAATATCTTCTTCCGAAATCTTAAAAGAATCGTGGGTGAGAATGGTGACGACTTTATCGGCGCCGTCAGCTTTCTTATCTCCTGAATTAGCGGCGCTGCACCCAGCTAGCACCAGCGCAGCGGCAGCCAAAGCCACAGCCGTCTTCTTTAATGAAATCATTTTTCCTCCTACAATTATCTATTCGGAGGGGTATTCCGGATACATAGCCTGCCGCAGCAAACCGCGTCCAGAATTGAGAAACCCGACTCCCTTCGCCGGCATTATCCGGATCAGGTGCGAGGGTATTGTTAACGCAATCTCAGCACCGCAGTGGTGCTCCCCTGTCGTATTTCTAAGTATATAACAAGCAAAAATTATTACATACTTCTAGTAGTAGATATACCTTAAAGCCACGGGAGAGCTTTTCGGCCTTTTTCCTCCAGAAGTAACCGGATACCCGCACTTACTGCGGCACTCACAGCGGTGAATATGAAAAGCTGCACTCCAATTTTTCCTGAATTAGCTATCCCTTGCTGTGGAAGTTCCCTGTGCAAACCTTTTTTCCAAAAAAGCGTCAGCAGATTCTCGGCTAAAAATCCAGCTACCGAGCCCAAACCATAACTTAAAATTTTCTTCCCTATATGCATCGAAATATCCTTTCCAATTATTCTCTTTACATTTGCACGTAGTCAGTACCGCGGTCTATATCCTCTTTTAATTCATCTATGACTAATTCTGCTGGCTGTACCCGCCCCGTACGGTAGCCCGAACGAGACAGCATATGTGCAGAAATCGGCGAAGAAACCAGTTGAAAGGCTATCACTAAAAGCAGCGTCCAGGTCATAGAGGCCTCTCGCACCAAAAATATTACTCCCAACATGAACATAATAAGAGAAAATACTTGCGGTTTTGTAGCTACGTGTTGGCGAGAAAGCAAATCCGGATAGCGCACCATACCAATCGCCGCAATCAAAGTAAAAATGCTGCCAGCTACCAGGAAAATTGCCCCTAAGACATCCGCTATTGTACCAGCACTCATAGCTGCTCCTTCCCCGCGTGCTCCGAATCAGCCTCCGCAGTATTCTTTTCCGGAATCGCTAACTCTGAAGATTCGTGCTGATTCTCCGGCCGCGGAGATTCCGGAGTTTGCAGCGGTTTCGGCGATTTTGCTTTTCCCCGAGCCGCTGAGAGGTGCTGGCTCGGGCGTAAATCGCTAAAAGGCTGTGATTGGTGCAGCTCTTCAGCTCTTTCCGCCGCCCGCCGCGCCAATTTTTGCCGCAGTTGCGGAGCAATTGGCGGCATAAAACGTGCCAAAGTGGTCGAACCGATAAAACCGATAAGAGAAAGCACTACCAGCACCGGCAAGAGATCACCGCGGCGCGAGCTCGCCGCTAAAAGTGTAAAACCGCCAATTAAAACTGCCGTCATCATATCTACTCCGACCATACGGTCTAGCGAAGTAGGCCCTCTCACTATGCGATAGAGGACTAAAACGGCGGCACAAAAAAGCAATACTGCGCAGCCAATAAGTACATAAATCATAGTATTTCTCCTGCTCTACGCGGTTCACCGCTCGGAGGAGCATAGGGAGTAGGAAGCCTACCCGCCTGCGGAGAATCTCCCGGCACATATCCGGCGTCTATCAGCTCCTCATGAGAAGCCAAGGCGCGCAAGACCCGCTCTTCTTGTTCGAGCACCGTGGCGTGAATACCGTCTATGCCACCTGCTAAATCCATATCGAATACGTGCACATAGAGAGTGCCGGTGGCTCGATGCGCATCTACCACTACCGACCCAGGCACCAAACCCGTCATTCCTGCCACGATTGCCAAGTATACATCCGAATGCGAACGCAGTTTCACTCGAATAATAGCGCCGCGCGGCACGCGCCCTCGGAGAATAAATTTTCCTTGCATCCACGAAGCCCGTAAAATATCGGCGAAAAATATGAAAAGGAGCCGCCCGAGAGCCCGCGGGCGAAATCGCCCGTCGTAGGGAGTAGCCGGGAAAGGAGCCAAAGTAGTAATAAATAAAGCCAGTAAAAATCCCGCTACGAAATTACCTACTGAGATATCTCCCCAGATTAACACCCACGCCAAAGTGAGCCAGAGAATTAACCCCATCGAGGCATGCGGGAAACGAGCCGGATGGAACCGAGAACGGCGAATAGCAGCTGCCGATTTACTCATGACTTCCTCCCTCGTTTTGCCGGGTACTTTGCCGCTCATTCTGCATTTCTTTTTCCACTACCTGCGGCGATATCCCTTCTCCGCGGGCGTTTTCCGGGAATACAGCTACCACGTATGGCATACGCTGCGTGAGCTCCATTCCCGCCGCTTGCGTATAGGAATTTATCGGGCCGGCGAAGAGCGAAATACCTAAAGTAATAGCTACCAGCACTCCCGTGGCATAAGTAGTACCGGGGACGCTTTTCACCTGGGGCAACTCCTCCGGAGGAATTTGCCAGAAAGCCATATTCCACGCCCGCATGACGGCGTAGAGCGTGAGGAGTGAAGTGATGATGCCTCCGGCTATTAAAGCCCAATCAATCCACAATCCACGCTCGAGAGAAGCCTGCATAAGCCCAACTTTTCCAAAGAATCCCGAAAAAGGCGGAATACCAGCTAGATTTAAAGCGGGAAGCATATAGAACACGGCGATGAGAGGCGCGGTTTTAGCGAGGGATCCCAGTTTAGTCAAAGAAGTAGTGCCCCCGTGCCGCTCAATTAAGCCCACCACCAGGAAAAGCGTGGTCTGTACTACGATGTGGTGCATTGTGTAATAAATCGCTGCGCCCAGCCCGTGCACCGAAGATACGGAGATTCCCCAAATCATATAACCGATATGCGATACCAGCGTAAAGGAAAGCAAGCGTTTAATATCCACCTGTGCCACGGCACCGAGGATTCCGATCAGCATGGTGAGCAGCGCAAAAACTCCCAGAATAATCCCGAGCCGGTTGTAGGGGAAGAGTAATACTTGCGTGCGAATAATGGCGTAGACCCCGACTTTAGTCAGTAATCCGGCGAATACCGCGGTGACCGGTGCCGGAGCAGTGGGGTAGGAATCCGGCAGCCAAGCCGAAAGTGGGAAAATAGCAGCTTTAATTCCGAAAGCTACTAAGAGCAAGGCTTGAATTGCGAGGCGTACCCCCGGATCAATATCCGGAATCCGCAAAGCGAGCTGCGCGATATTTACGGTACCGGTGGAAGCATATATGAGCGCGACGGCAACCAAGAAAACTACTGAAGATATAAGGGAAACTACTATATAGATAGTGCCTGCCCGCATCCGATCTCGGGTACCGCCCAGCGTAATGAGCACAAAAGAAGATACCAGCAGCATCTCAAAGCCCACATACATATTGAAGATATCGCCCGCTAGAAAAGCATCTGATACCCCGGCAGAAAGAATTAAAAATGCGGGGTGGTAGACGGCAATAGGTGCAGCATCATCTCCGTCTGCGGCACCTTGAGCAAGAGAATAAAGCAATACCAGCAGTGTGACAGTGATAGAGGTGAGGAGCATAATTGCCGATAATTTATCGGCTATAAGCACGATACCTACTGGAGCAGCCCACGAACCAATATTCAAAACTACGGGTGCTTCGCTAGACATTACGACTAGAGCAATTGCCACTCCCAACGCTATCGCTAATACAGTGGCGGAAATTATGCCCTGCAGCCGGCGAATAGAAGCAAAAGCTAAGGAAAGCCCCGCTCCGAGCAGCGGCAACACTATGGGAATGGCGAGCAAAAAGTTCCAATTCATGCTTGCTCCTCCGACTGCATAGTTGCCACTATATTAGCTGGCTGCTGGCGGGGTTTATCGAAGACTGGATCTATTTCTCCCGTGAGCTCCGTATCTTCTAGCTCCCCTTCCGTATCGTCATGTGCCTGCGGCGCATCTTCTTCTACCCGAGCCGCTCCCTCCGCCCGCGCGGCGAGCCGGGCGCGCTCTGCGCGGCGCAAAATTCGTCTATCTTCTAAATCGTCTTGCACTTCGTCATTCCCATTTAATTGCCAGGAACGATATCCAATCGCAAGCAAAAACGCCGTAGTGCCGAGACCAATAACGATGGCCGTGAGCATCATCGCTTGCGCCAAAGGATCTGACATAGTCTGCGGATCAGTTTTCCCGACTAACGGCGGGTTCCCCGTCCTCCCACCGGCGATTAAGAAAAGAATATTTACTCCGTTAGTTAAATTGGTAAGTCCGAGCACGATGCGAGAAAGCGAACGCTCCAGAATTAGATACACTCCCACGGAGATCAGTACCGCCGCCAGCACTAAAAGAGCTAAAGAACTAGGCATGAGCTTCCTCCTCATCTGCTGCATAACGAGCTGCCGCTTCTGCTGCTTCCGCCGCTGCCCGGCGTATATCCTCGCGCGGTAAAAGTGCCATCTCTACTTCGTCAGAAATTCCTTCTTTTTCACCGTGTCTATCTATTTCCGCACCGAGAGAACGCAGAATATCTAGCACTAAACCGACGACGATGAAGAATACTCCGATATCGAAGAAAATGGCGGTGGCCAGATTTACCGGCCCGAACAAAGGAAGAGAGAAATGGAATTTCGCGCTCTGTAGAATCGTACCGCCGAAAAAGGTGGGAGCGAGCGCGGCGATGGCAGCCAAGGCTAAACCTCCCCCGAGGAGGTGACCCGGGTGGAGCGGTATAGCAGTTCCAAGTTCATAGCGCCCACCTGCTACGTAGCGCAGTACCAGCGCAGTGCCAGCCATTATTCCGGCCGCAAAACCGCCTCCCGGATTGTTGTGACCAGCTAAGAGGAAATAGAGGGAAAGAAGAATAATCGTATGGAATACGAGCCGCGTGCCTACCTCCAGGATTACCGAACGCCGCGGGCTGGATAGAGAAGTGCTGCCGGCTAGCCAGAGCCGATTGCGCCCAGAGGCCCGTACGGTAGATTCGATTTGCCGCGCGCGCCGTGCGTCCCAAGCAGGAGCTTCTCCCTTTTTATCTTGGGGGTGCTCCCAGACGCGCACCGAATTCCCGGGCTGGAGCAGGTTGCGGAAACGGTCGATACGAGCTTTTCTATCTCTAATAAATAGTAGCGAAGAAATCCCTACTGCGGCTGCCACCACTACCGATATTTCGCCGAGCGTATCCCAGGCGCGAATATCTACTAGCGTCACATTTACGATATTGCTGCCATAGCCGTAGTAGTAGGCTTCGGCGGGGAACTGCTGGGATATTGGGGTAGCGGTGCGCGCCCCGGCTGCCAGCCAGGTGATTAGTGCCGCACTTATTCCAATCGTGCAAGCTAGCAGAATTCGCATTTGCCGGACCAGGCGGAGCGGTCGATTAGAAAAATATATGGGCAGGCGGCGCAATACTAAAATAAAGACCACTAGACTCATGGTTTCGGCCAGAGTTTGAGTGAGTGCTAAATCAGGAGCTCCGTATAGTTCATAGATAAAAGCGACCGCATAGCCCGATACTCCAATTAACAGAACTGCTTTGATGCGGTGCCGCGCGCGGGCGCCGAAAATAGCGGCCAGCGCAGCTATTACCGCTACCGCCAGCTGCGCGGGTGTATCGAATAGCCGAATTGCGGGGCGAATCTGCAAATTACCACCTAGCAGGGCCGCTCCCCCCACCAGTAGGGTGAAAAATAAAATTGAGGAGAGGTAAGCAGGCAGAGAACCGCGCTGGGTAAAACCAGTGACGTATCCGGAAAGATTCTCTAAACCGTCGATACTCTTCTGATAAAGACCGGAGGCGCGCAGGGGAAACTCCAGTTTCTCAGTGATTCTCTCCCACGGGCGGCGCAGCGCAAATATCGCGAACCCGCTCAAAAGTACTAGGAGCGTGATTAGGAGAGCCCAACTGAAACCACTCCACAACAGCAGATGGCCACTTTCGCCGGGTAGAGACTCCACATAAGGGAGGAGGAGCCGCTCTAAAGACGGCCCGCCGATTATACCGACCAGTAATCCCGAGAGGGAAAGTATAATTACTGGCCCGAGCAGCATCCAAGAGCGCTCTTTTACCGCTAGTTCTACTACATTCTCCTTATCGGCAAAAGCTCCCCAAAGGTAGCGCAACGTATAAGCGACGGTAAAAGCTGAACCGAGGGCAATGGCAATCCAAGTAACTGTGGCACGAAAATCACTGCCAATTAGAGTATGTAAGGCAGCTTCTTTTGCCACAAATCCGGCAAAAGGCGGTAGGCCCATCATTGAAGCTCCGGCGAGCGCCGAGAAGAGCGCCGTCACCGGCATTTTCTTACGCAACCCAGTGAGCTGGCGTAAATCTCGTGTCCCGACTGCCCAATCGATAATGCCGATAGAGAGGAAGAGAGCTGATTTGAAGAGGGCGTGTGCCAGCAACATCATTAAGCCGGCCAGGAGCATGGCCGAGGTGCCGTAGCCGACAAGAATCATTAGTAAACCCAGCTGAGAAACGGTGCCGAAAGCGAGTACCAGCTTCAAATCGTACTGCCGCAGCGCCCGATAGCCGCCCAACAATAAGGTACAGATTCCAAATAACGGAATACCAATCTGCCAGATGGAATAGCCAGCAAAGCCGGGGGCGAAACGCGCCACCAAGTAGACGCCAGCTTTTACCATAGCGGCCGCATGTAAGTACGCAGATACTGGCGTGGGGGCAGCCATGGCAGCGGGGAGCCAAAAGTGGAAAGGAATTATGGCGGATTTTGTAAAAGCTCCGGCCATGAGAAGCACAACTGCCGTATTCAAAAGCGCAGTGGCAGTGTGGCCGGTGAGTTGATCGACTCCGAGGCGATTGCTCTGAATACTAGCTAATAATTCGGTAATTTCATAAGATCCACCGGGTAATTCCCCGAGAATTATGATTCCTACCAGCATTGCTAGACCACCAGCGGTGGTGAGAATAATTGCCTGCATAGCGGCACGGCGGGAAACACTCGTATGGTAATTATGGCCGATGAGTAAAAAGGAAAATACGGTGGTGAGTTCCCAGAAAAGATAGAGGGAAAGAGTGTTGTTGGTGGTCACTAAACCGAGCATCGCTGCTGCAAAAGCTGTGAATACCGCGGCAAAACGAGGTACTCCGCGCGCCGTCGCCGAAAAATACCGACTGCAGTAGAACAGTACGAGTGCCCCGACGCCGGTAACTATCAGAGCCATGAGCCAAGAGAGCTGATCTATTCGAAAGCTGAGATTCATCCCCAGTTGCGGCGCCCAAGGCCAAAACTCACTGCTGCTTTTTCCGCGGAAAATGCCGGGAGCTAGCGAGAGCAGATAACAAAAAATAGCGGCCGGAATGATGGAGAGCACTACGAATCCGAGGCGGCCTTTGCGCATCAAGGGGGGTGCAAGCAGAGCTCCCGCCATGAATAACGCCAGACATATCAGCATGCCGCTCCTTCAAAATGCGCTTCGAAAATTTTTGCACCGGCGAGGTATACCGCAGAAAGCGCACTTTACTGATATGCGCTACACCTGCCAGTACGCCGATAGGAAGATATTTCTGCCGATACCTTCTCTCTATACTAGTGAAACTACGGGAGAGCTGCCAGCGGAAGAAGCGAGGAAACTCCGGCAGAAAGCCAGTTATCGGTAAAATACGCCCGTCCGGAGCCAGAACGAGAAGAGAGCGGAGCTCGCGCGATATTCCCTAGAGCTCGCGCGAAGTATCTACGCGATGAAAATTTAGATATGAGCGCGAAGCGGTAGGCCCACGCTGCCCTTGATAGCGAGAATGAGCTGCTCCTTGTCCGTAGGGGCGCAGGGCTGGCGAAGAGAGCTGGAAGAAGCAGAACTGCCCCACTTTCATGCCGGGATAGAGCTTAATCGGCATAGTGGAAGTATTAGAGAGTTCCAAAGTCACGTGCCCGGAGAAACCGGGATCTATAAAACCAGCGGTAGAGTGCGTGAGTAAACCCAATCTCCCTAGGGAAGATTTACCTTCTAAACGAGCAGCTATATCGGCAGCTAGAGAAATTCGCTCATAAGTGGAACCTAAAACGAACTCCCCCGGATGCAACACAAATACGCCATCTGCCGGCACTTCGAGCAGCGCAGTTAATTCTTCCTGCTCCGCCGCTGGATCTATTACTTCATAGCGGTGATTATTGAACAGACGAAAATATCTATCTAAATGAATATCTATCGAAGATGGCTGCACCATTTCCGGATCCCAAGGATCTAAAGAAATTTTCCCGGATTCTACGTATGCGTATATATCGCGATCTGAAAGTAACACCCTTTGATTCTGGCATTTTTTTCGCCTTTTAGGAAATCAAATTATGAGAAATGCGCTTCTTTATAGCTCTTGTATTTCCCTCTCTCTAGCTTGACTGTTAGGCTAAAAGAGTCTTTTATGCTCAGGCGGGCACAGCCTGCGGTTGATAGAAAAGGTAAAAATATGAAACTGAAAAAAGTATTAGCTCTGGGAGTTGGGCTACTATTAGCATTTTCGCTTATGTCCTGCGGAAATGATGATTCAAAGGCAAAGAATGCCGGAAAAGCAGAAGGCGATACTTTCACCATCGGCTTCGATGCTAATTTCCCACCCTATGGCTATAAGCAGGGCGATGATTACGTCGGCTTCGATATTGATTTAGCGCAAGAAGTAGCTAATCGTAACGGCTGGAAACTGGTAAAGCAGCCTATTGACTGGGATTCTAAAGATATGGAGCTCAACTCCGGTACCGTAGATTGCCTGTGGAACGGCTTTACTCTTACTGGGCGGGAAGATAAATACACTTGGAGCTCCCCGTATGTAGATAATTCCATCGTCGTCGTGACCAAGAGCGATTCTGGAATTAAAACTCTGGCAGATTTAGCTGGGAAAGTAGTAAATGTACAGGCTGATTCCTCAGGTCTGGCCGCATTGAAAGATGCAAAGAATAAAGATTTAGTGGCGAGTTTTAAGGAACTCACCGAAGTGGCAGAATACAACACCGCTTTTATGAATATCGAAGCGGGTGCAGCCGACGCTATTGTAGTTGATTTGGGAGTGGCTCATTTCCAGCTCGATAAGCGCCAAGCTGGTGCTTTCACCATCATGCAGCCAGAACTACAGACTGAACAGTACGGAATTGGCTTTAAGCTCGGCAACGAAGCACTGCGCGATCAGGTGCAGAATACCCTCGACGAAATGCGCAGAGACGGCACCTTCCTCAAACTGGCGGAAAAGTACGGTTTGCAAGATGCGGTGATTAACGAACCGGCTAAGTAAGGCATAAGTAAGGCAGAATCTTTCCTACTTCTACCGTAGTAAGGTAGCTGGGCGCGCCTAGGTTGCAACCATGTGGGCGCGCCCGGTTACAGCAAAAAGAGAAAATTATGGATCTAATAAGTACCTATATGCCGGAACTGCTAGGCGGAGCAGTAAATACCGTAATTATTTTTGCTCTCACCCTCGTGCTTTCTATGCCGCTGGGTTTAGTTGTATACGGTGGGCGAGTATCTCGGTTAAAACCGCTGGCCTGGCTCACGCAGTTCTATATCTCTCTTATGCGTGGCACTCCGCTGATGCTGCAATTAATGGTGGTGTACTTCGGACCTTATTTCCTTTTCGGCGTACAAATTAGCTCTGCTTACCGTTTTTATGCAGTGGTAATCGCTTTCGCCATAAATTATGCAGCCTACTTCGCCGAAATTTATCGGGGAGGCTTTCAAGCAATTCCTAGTGGGCAGCGCGAAGCTGCCTACGTGCTGGGTTACTCACGTGCCCGCACTTTTCTATCAATCGAACTTCCCCAGATGTTTCGCACGGTATTGCCCTCTATCACTAATGAAGTAATCACCTTGGTGAAAGATACTTCGCTCGCCTTCGCCATTGCCTACGCGGAGATATTCACTATTTCCAAGCAAATTGCCGCAGCCCATGCCACTATGGTGCCTTTTATTGCGGCCGGAGTATTTTATTGGGTATTCAACCTGCTGGTGGCTACCTTTATGGCCCAAATTGAAAAACGCCTCGGCGTCTACCATATTTAAGCGAGGAACTGCTATGGAAGCATTAGCTATTACTAATATGGAAAAGAGCTTCGGCACCAATAAAGTGCTGCAAGGAGTTTCGCTGCGCGTAGAAGAAGGAGAAGTAGTAGCTATTCTGGGGCCTTCTGGATCTGGAAAATCTACTCTTCTGCGCTGTGCCACTTTTCTCGAAGAAATGGATAACGGCGAGATTTGCTATTTTGGCGAGCAGGCTTTCAAAAAAGAAAATGGCGAAAAAGTATCGACAGGAGACCCCCGGCGCTTTCGCCATGACTTTGGTTTAGTGTTCCAGGATTTTAATCTTTTTCCGCACTGGAACGTGCTGCGCAATCTGATGGATTCCCCTTGCAAGGTGCAAAAACGCAATCCAGAAGAGGTGCGCAAAGAAGCCCTTGCTCTTCTAGAACGCATGAATCTGAGCGATAAAGCCGACGCCTATCCCAGTGAACTTTCCGGAGGCCAGCAGCAGCGCGTAGCTATTGCCCGCGCATTGGCGCGCCGCCCCCGTATGCTTTATTTCGACGAACCTACTTCCGCCCTGGATCCGGAACTCACCGGAGAAATTCTCCATATTATTCGCGCTCTCGCGGCCGAGAATATGACTATGGTTATCGTGACGCACGAGATGGATTTTGCCGCAGAAGTAGCGGATACGGCACTCTTTATAGACGGAGGTGTCGTGCTAGAATCCGGGCCCGCTCGTGAGTTAATTAAGAATCCCACCCAACCGCGTACCATCCAGTTCCTCACTAAGCTGCGCGGAGAATCTGAGCAGAAAAAGGCATGACCCGTACTCCTCTAAAATGGCTTCCGAAGGCCGCTCCAAACCAAAGTATCGCCGCGGCACGCGCCCTCTTTCAAGCGAGCTATAACTACCAACCGCAGGGAGTTTGGGCTGCTCCGGGGCGAGCTAATTTAATCGGTGAACACGTGGACTACGCCGGCGGAGTGTGCCTACCTTTCGCTTTAGCGGAGCGAGCCTATCTAGCAGCTTCCCCCAATAACGCCGGCGTCTACCGGGTAGTGAGCCCCGGCGGGGAACCGCAGCTAGTAGAGATTCCCACTTCCGAAGTAGGGTTACGCAATCCAGATAACTGGGCAAGTTACGTAGTAGGTGCGGTGTGGACGGCATTAGGGCCCGGGCAGGGCTTCGATTTAGCTCTCTATTCAGAAGTACCTATCGGTGGAGGGCTCTCTTCTTCTGCCGCACTGGGCTGCTCAGCCGCCTTGGCTACCCAAGAAATTATTAGCGGCCATACGCTCACAGAGGCTGAAAGACTTCCCCTTGTTGCCAGCACGAAGCGCGCCGAAAACGAAGTGGCGGGCGCACCGACCGGCGGTATCGATCAACATATTTCTTTACTCGGTCAGGTAGATCACGCACTGGCGATTGATTTTGCTAAAGGCAGCTATGAGCAGATTCCTTGTGCACTGCAGGCAGCAGGTTTAGTTATTTTAGTGATCGACACCGGCATACCGCATTCTTTACGCGATGGGCAGTACAGTTCCCGCCGGCAGGTGATTGACGCTGTAACCGCCTACGCCGGCCAACCCTACTTACGAACGGTATCCGAACCACTGGCAGTAGCCGAAGAATGGGCGGAGCAGAATGTGCCAACAGGGTACGGAAGTGCCGAATGGAAAAATATCGTCCGCCGGCGCGTACATCACGTATTTAGCGAAATTTCTCATACTCAAGCAGCTATTAGTTACTTACGACAAGAAGATTGGCGGCGGCTAGGAGAAGCTATGCAAAAATCGCATATTTCTTTGCGCCACGATTTTGAAGTATCTATTCCTGAGCTGGATACGGCGGTAGAGATAGCTTTGGCGAATGGAGCATACGGAGCTCGCCTCACCGGGGGTGGATTTGGCGGAGCCGCAATTGCCTTACTGGAAAGAGAGCGCGTGGAAATGTGCGCCGAAAAAATTGCGGAAGCTTTTGCTTGGCGCGGTTACAGTGCCCCGGCTTTCCTCTTAGCTTATCCGAGCCAAGGTGCAGAGCGCGTCGCCTGAGAAATACGGGTAATACGGAAAGATTTTTATTTCATGGGCACGCATAGGGCACGCAAGGGCAGTTTTGAAAGTGTGCCGTTTCGGCTTTTCCGCTTGTTTAAGCCGTTTTAAGGGGTGCCCCCAGTGAGACTCGAACTCACACTGGACAGATTTTAAGTCTGCTGCCTCTGCCGATTGGGCTATGGGGGCGCTTGCCGGCGCTGCCGGCGAAGCAATTGCTCGCCCTATTTTTAGTTACCTAAAAATAGCTACACTGAGCAACACCTGCTAAGTTTAGCAGTATTTTCTGCGATATAAAATTAGAAGCCAGCTCTCTACAAAAAAGAAAAGGTTATCTATCTTACTTCCCACTTTCTTTTCACGCTCCACCCCAAAAATCTCAGTACGATTTAACCTATAGGATTTATTTACTATTCCGCTCCTAATAAAAGTAAAATTAAGCAGAAGGTAATTGGTCAACCCATACTCAGAATAGAGGCAATTATGGCGAATAGAAATATACTGCAGCGGTATCGGTATTCTTTAGAAAATGAAACTATGGCCGGGTTGGTATTAATTATTGGCGCTGTAATTGCTTTGATTTGGGCAAATTTCCCCACCGCAGCAGGGCGCGCAGCTTATGCCACTTTCGCCTCCACCACTTTCGGCCCAGCAGCTCTGCATCTAAATCTTTCCCTTTCCGCCTGGGCCTCCGATGGCCTACTAGTTATTTTCTTTTTTATAGTGGGCTTGGAACTAAAAGAAGAATTCACCGTCGGATCCCTGCGCGATATTCGCAAAGCACTAGTGCCTATGCTAGCTGCAGTCTGTGGAATGCTGGGCCCCATCGGCGTCTATCTCGTAGTTCAAATTCTCTCTGACACTCCTCACTACGGAGGTTGGGCCATCCCCGTAGCCACAGATATTGCTTTTGCTCTCGCCGTCCTCAGCCTGTTCGGAAAAGGGCTTCCTCCAGCTGCCCGCACTTTCCTAATGACCTTGGCGGTGGTCGATGATTTACTAGGCATCATGCTGATTGCTATATTCTTCGGCACTGACCTAAACTTCTTGTACCTCGGAGCTTCTTTACTGGTAATTGTGCTATTTGGTTTCTTAGCACAGAAGCGTATTACCCGCTGGTATATATTGGTACCACTCGGCATTCTCGCCTGGTACTTCATGCACCTCTCCGGAATCCACGCCACTATTGCCGGAGTAGCTCTTGGCCTCACCGTGCCGGCAAAACAGCGCACCCGCGAAGATAGCTCCCTGACGCGTGTCTTCACCGAAAAGCTGGAATTCCTTTCCGCCGGTTTCGTCCTGCCTATCTTCGCTTTCTTTGCTGCCGGAGTAAACGTAGTTGATACCGGCGGCGTATTCGATATGCTCTCCGACCCAATTGCAGAAGGCGTCTATCTAGGACTTCCTCTCGGAAAGTTCTTAGGTATCACCTGCGGAGTATTTATTATGACGAAGGTCTTCCCCCTCCGACTGGAAAATACGATAAATCTCTACGATATTATGCCAATCTCTTTAATAGCAGGTATCGGCTTTACAGTTTCTCTGCTCATCGCCACCCTTTCTTTCACTCCGGGAACGGCGGAAAGCGCTCATGCCCGAGTGGCCGTGCTTGCAGGTACATTAATCTCTGCCGTGTTAGGCGGCGCAGCCACGAAACTGCGTGGCCGTTACAGAATGCGAATCGCCGATAAGACGGATATCCGCACTTCTCAGCAAAGCTATCAGTAGAGATTCCTTTATAGTTTCCTAATTTGCTAGAAAATTTTCTGCCCCCAGTTAGCTAACTGTAGGCAGAACTAGCTCTAGATATACGCTGGTTTTTGCGGCTGGTGAGCCGCCCACAAAGCTAAACCGTCTAAAATATCGTGTTCGGAAGTAATTATTTCGCGCACGGGAGCGGCGCTATCGGCAGTTCGCGCGGCAATCCGGCGCACTATTTCTTGCCACACCAAGGCGCCAGCAGCGATCACATCTACTCGCCCCGGATGTAAAAATCCCAACTGCCGCCGCTCTGCCGGCGTGGCCTGCAGAAACCACTCTGCCACCGCGGAAATCTCCGCAATGCGCAAAACACTCCCGTGAATACGCGCAGGGTCATAGCTAGGTAGCTGCAGTGCGAAAGCCGTAAGCGAAGTGACGGTTCCGGCCAAACCAATTACCGCCGCAGCCGCCGTAAAATCTATTTCTGCTTCCACTGCATCAAGAGCTTTTTGTACATCTGCCCGCGCCGCCGCTATTTCCGCCGCGGTAGGTGGATCAGAGTGTAAATGCCGCTCGCGCATCCGCACTGAACCGATATTCATCGACACCGCAGCCTGCACTTCTCCCGCTGCTGTGCCCAGGGTAAATTCCGTAGATCCTCCCCCTAAATCTACCGTGAGCAGGCGTGGGGGAATTTCCGTAATAGGGAGGGCAGAGAGTGCCCCTTGAAAAGAAAACTCTGCTTCCTGCTCTCCGCTCAATACCTGCGGATATACACCTAATCGGCGATATACCCCGGCAATAAATTCTTCTCTGTTTTCCGCATCGCGCGTAGCAGAAGTAGCGGCAAAACGAATCGAATCTACCTTTCGCTGGCGGCATTCTGCTGCATAATCTGCTACCGCATCTAGGGTGCGCGCCAAGGCCGCTGGCGCAAAACGCCCCGTGCTATCTACCCCGGCTCCTAAGCGCACTATTTCCATGCGCCGCAGCTCATCAGTTATTTTTTCCTGCTTGGCATCTACGCTACCGATAAGTAGACGTATCGAATTAGTACCACAATCAATTCCTGCAACTTTCACAAGTACTAGCTTGCCACCCCGCTCCGAAATTTTTCTAGTTGCGTGCTGCTGCCCCACAGCGGCAAATCTTGGCATCCCAACCAGCTTGCTGTAAGGCTCTATCTCCAAACGGGCATATTCCCGCTCCCACTGCGAGCGCATAACCAGCCAAGGCGTGCAGACATTTTACTCTATCTGGCATACCACCAGCCGATTTTCCCGCTATTTCCGGTACTTCTTCCATAAGCTCCCGCCTTTGCACATAGATTTCATGCGCGTGGCGATACTGGGCAGCCAGTTCTTCGTTAACCCTCAGCTCTTCATTCATCGCTTCCATACCGCCGGTGCTCTCTATCCGAGATATTTCTTTCACCAAAGATGGGAGCGAAAGATAAAAAGTAGTGGGGAAAGGGCTGCCGTCTTCCAAGCGTGGATAGGTGATAGTGACGGCCGGATTACCACAGCGGCACCGAGCCGCTATTCCCACTAAACCGCGCGGAATACGCCCTAGCTGTTGACGTAAAATTTCTCTATCTGCTTCCGTAGCTAGAGAAGCGGCCGGGGCAATTTGCCGCAGCTGCGCGAGCGAAAGCTGCGGGATAGCAATCTTCATCCGGTCTTCCCTTCTGAGGTTTGTCCTTCTGAGGTATTCCCTTCTGGCATTTTCAATATGGGAGTATCTTCTAAATCGGTAGTTTTTTCATCGCTATCGGCATCGTTCTTAGCAACTCCTCCAGCGAGCTGGAGAGATTCCCACATAGTCAAATAAAAAGGCGTGACCGCTAAGCGCTCTTTCCGCATTTTTTCTATTCTTTCGGCAGCAGCTGTCTCTCCATCTTGCGCCTTTTTCTGCTCTACCACATAGAGAGTCTGCCCCGGCAGCACGTAACCAATTCTCTCCCGCGCTTGTGCCTGCACAAAAAGTGGATTTTTCCAGAGCGCAATCTCATTGCGCAGCTCTTTTTCCCGCTCCGTATGCTCCTGCAAAGTAGCAGCCAGAGTCCTTTTCTCTTCCTGCAGTGAGATAAATGTGCGCAAGGGATTAGCCACTATCACGAGCGAAAGCATCACCGTAATTACAATAAAAGCCAAACGCAGCGAAAATTGGCGGGTCTTTCCTTCTCCTTTTAAGACCACGTTCCAATCATTACCTAAGCGTTGCGTTAGCCCCGGTTGGGAAGAATTACCGGAATGCACTTCCCCCGCTTTCGGTGGCCGGCGCGGCGGCACCGCTTTTTTCACCTTTCCCACTTTCGCATTACCCGGTTTTTTCGGCGCCGGTACGTCCGCGCGCACTCCACGGCGCGAAACTGAGCGCTGTTTGCCAGAAGAGGCAGAACGGGAATAGGGACGACGGGAAGCCATGCTGCAAGTCTAACTAATCGAATAAATGTTCCGTAACTATACACACGGGAGGAGCCCGCTGGACCCCTCCCGTGTATTCTTTTAACTATCTTTTAGCCTTATTTCTTGAAACGCGGGAAAGCAGAACGGCCAGCATAAACAGCCGCATCTACTAGCTCGTCTTCAATACGCAACAACTGATTGTACTTATTCACCCGCTCGCCACGTGCCGGCGCACCGGTCTTAATCTGGCCAGAGTTGGTGGCTACTGCCAAATCAGCAATAGTGGTATCTTCCGTTTCTCCCGAACGATGCGAAGTCATCGTCTTGAAGCCAGCCCGGTGGGCAGCTTCTACGGCATCAAAGGTTTCGGTGAGGGTACCAATCTGATTTACCTTCACCAGCAGCGCATTTGCTGCTCCCATTTCGATGCCCTTGTGCAGACGCTCCGGATTGGTTACGAAGAGATCGTCGCCAACCAGCTGTACCTTATCTCCAAGTTCTGCCGTCAGACTTACCCAGGCATCCCACTCATCTTCCGAAAGCGGATCCTCGATAGATACCAACGGGTAATCGGCTACTAGGCGCTCATAGAAATTCACCATGTATTCCGTGGACTTAATTTCTCCCTCAAAGCGATAACCGCCTTCGGTGAAGAATTCGGTGGAAGCGACGTCGAGAGCGAGAGCCACATCGGCACCAGGCTCCAAGCCCGCCTTCTCAATAGCTTCACAAATCAAATCCAAAGCGGCCGCATTCGATTCCAGATTCGGAGCAAAGCCACCTTCATCACCAAGACCAGTGGAGAGACCCCGCTCTTTCAGCACCGACTTCAAAGCGTGATACACTTCGGCACCCCAGCGCAGAGCTTCCCGGAAATTCGGAGCTCCAATCGGGGCAATCATGAATTCCTGAATATCTACGTTGGAATCCGCATGGGATCCGCCGTTGAGGATATTCATCATAGGTACCGGCAATACGTGGGCATTCGGGCCACCCAAATAAGCGAAAAGTGGCAGACCTACCGACTGCGCAGCTGCCTTAGCTACTGCCAGCGAAACACCCAGAATGGCGTTCGCTCCAATTTTGCCTTTGTTTACCGTACCGTCTAGATCGATTAAAGCCTGATCAATAAGACGCTGATCAGTGGCAGAATAACCAAGAATTTCTGGTTCAATTACTTCTGTAACCGCATTTACGGCTTCTTCTACACCTTTACCAAGGTAACGAGATTTATCTCCGTCGCGGCGCTCTACCGCTTCGAAAGCACCGGTGGAAGCACCAGAAGGCACTTCGGCACGGGCAAATACGCCGTTATCAAGCAGTACCTCAACTTCAACAGTGGGGTTACCGCGGGAATCAAGAATTTCGCGAGAGGCTACGGCCTCGATGCTTGCCACATGGACTCCTTAAAGTAGGTGGACACAACCAAGCTGCTTACCACCCCGGCGGGGCAGTAGAGCCACTAGCGGCTCCTCGCGCTTCTGCGCTGCACAGCTCTACTCTATTATCCTACTAAATAGAAAAAATTGGTATCTCTAGCGGTCTTTTTCGCGGTAATGTTCTAGTTCCCACACTCTACGCCCGCCTAGTTGCTTATTTAACCGCCGTCTAGCTCGCTCTCTAGCTCGTAGCTTAGTTCACCGCCTAGCTCGTAGCT
>NZ_CAMXYE010000012.1 GCF_947253055.1 uncultured Arcanobacterium sp.
TTATCCGCAATGTGACAGATATTGACGATAAAATTTTAGCTAAGGCGAGTGCCGCCGGAGCGCCGTGGTGGGCGTGGGGCTATAAATATGAAAAAGAGTTTACCGCCGCCTATAACGCCTTAGGCGTCTTGCCCCCTACCTATGAACCGCGGGCGACGGGGCATATTCCGGAGATGATCGCACTTACGCAGCGTATTATGCAAAATGGGCACGCCTATGCGGGAAATGCGGGAAATGTGTATTTCGACGTAGCTTCTCTCGCCGATTATGGTTCGCTGACGCGCCAATCTCTGGCTGAGCTGCATGTAGATACCAGCGATATAGAAGAAGATAAACGTTCTCCCTACGATTTTGCACTCTGGAAGGCACCTAAACCGGGCGAACCGGCCAGTGCAGCGTGGGAAACTCCTTGGGGAGCTGCCCGCCCCGGCTGGCATTTAGAGTGCACTGCCATGAGTGAAAAATATTTAGGTAAAAGTTTCGATATTCACGGCGGCGGCATAGATCTGCGTTTTCCACACCATGAAAACGAACAAGCACAAGCGCACGGAGCGGGTTGTGGATTCGCGCGCTACTGGATGCATAACGCTTGGGTCACTATTAAAGGCGAGAAGATGAGTAAATCTTTGGGAAATTCGCTTCTCGTAGAAAGCATTTTGCAAGAATATCCGGCCGCTTTAGTGCGTCTGGCTCTCGGCACGGTGCACTATCGCTCCACGGTGGCGTATTCAGAAGAAACCTTGCTGGAAGCAGCAGCAGTTTGGGAGCGGTTGAGTGGCTTTGTGAAAAGAGCTGCGGAGATGAGTGGGGAAATAGCTCGGGCAGAAATTGCTGAACTTCCTGCCACGCAATTCCCAGCGGATTTCCAAGCAGCGATGAATGACGATTTAAATGTGGCGGGAGCGCTCGCCGTCATACACGAAGTAGTGAAGGTGGGCAATAACGCGCTCGCGGCCGGAAAAGTTGCCGAAGTGCAGAAATGCCAGCTGGAAGTGCGCGCAATGCTAGATGTACTAGGTCTAGATTCTTTGGCGGCTCCGTGGCGGGAGGAAGATACGGCTAGTTCGCGCTATCAAGAAGCATTAGATGTATTGGTGCATAGATTGCTGGCGCAGCGAGCAGCGGCGCGGGCGGAAAAGAATTGGGCAGTTGCTGATTCTTTACGTGATACTTTGCTGGCGGCTGGCATTACGGTAGAAGATAGCGCGCAGGGCGCCCATTGGAAAATCAGTGGAAAATAACGAAGAG
Organism: uncultured Arcanobacterium sp.; assembly: GCF_947253055.1. Taxonomy (GTDB): domain Bacteria; phylum Actinomycetota; class Actinomycetes; order Actinomycetales; family Actinomycetaceae; genus Arcanobacterium_A. The sequence continues at coordinate 1,249 of NZ_CAMXYE010000012.1, forward strand.
GGCAGAAAATAATGGCTAATCATTTTGGAGGCCCCGGCGCCGTGCGCAAAGGTAGAAAAAAGGGAAGCACCATCGGCTCGGGTGGAAAGACTCGGGGGCATCGAAAGAGCCGCGGGCCGACGCCAAAAGCAGAAAACCGTACCTATCATCCGGCTTATAAACGGAAGAAAGAATTAGAAGAAAAGGCGGCAAAGGCAAAGACGGCCCAGCTGCGGAAAATTCTGCAGATTCCCAAGAGTCACGAATTAGTAGTAGGGCGTAATCCGGTATTAGAGGCAGTGGAAGCGGGAGTTAATTATCTACGGCTTTTTCTAGTGCACGATTTTGAAAATGACGAGCGCATTACGCGGGCGGCGGTGCACGCTACCGAACAGGGAATTCCGATTGTAGAGGTGAGCCGGCGCGAACTAGATCGCATGAGTGAGCAGGCTGTGCATCAGGGTATTGCGATAGAAGTGCCGCCGTATAAGTATGCCGATGTGCAAGAACTAGTGGATATAAGTGCGGAAAAGGCGCGGCCGGGGTTGATTGTGGCTTTAGATTCCGTGACTGATCCGCATAATTTAGGAGCGGTGATTCGTTCTGCGGCTGCTTTTAATGCAGACGGTGTGTTGATTCCCGAGCGGCGTTCGGCAGGTGTGAATGTGGCTGCGTGGAAAGTATCTGCGGGAGCTTTGGCGCATGTGCCGGTAGCGCGAGAAACTAATTTAGTGCGGGCGCTGCAGTATTTACAGGAAGCAGGGTATTTCGTAATCGGATTGACGGGAGAAGCCGACGCCATGCTCCGAGAAGTAAATCTCGCCGATATGCCTCTGGTAATAGTGACGGGTGCAGAAGGGAAAGGGCTATCGAGATTAGTGGCGGAGCAGTGTGATGTGCGAGCAGCTATTGAGATAAATTCGCAGGTAGAATCGTTGAATGCAGCTGTGGCCACCGGTATTGCTTTGTATGAAATAGATGGTCGGCGGGCAGGAAGCACGCAGAGTTAACGGCGCGCGTGCGTGGTTGCGTGGTTGCGTGGGTGCGTGGGTGCGTGGGTGCGTGGTTAAAGATACATCGCTAGGTAGCTGAGAGGCGTTGCGGTAAAAGATTATTTATAGAGAGATTACGTATGGAAAATAAATTAGAGGCTTTCTGGATACATGCGATAAATGCGGCGCGTTTAGATCCGGATACGGCGTTTTCGGGGCAAAAGGAGCTAACTGCGCTTTGCCCGGTGGCTTTTGCCGGTGGAGATACGGAGGCGGAGGCCGATGCTTTTCTGGAAGCGGTAGTTTCGGGAAAGAAAAAAGTATTCTGTAGCTATATCCCATCATATGAGATGGAAGGTGTCCCCTATCCGGAACGGGGCGATATGGCGATTCTTTGCGACGGGAGAGGAAATCCGCGCGCGCTATTAGTGACTGAATGCAGTGAAAAAATACCTTTTCAGGAAATAACGGAGGAGATTGCGCGGGCCGCGGGAGAGGAATCTTTAGCATCCTGGCAGGAGAAATACCGAAAAATATTCAGTGCGGAATGCGGGCAGCAGGGAAGAGAATTTTCGGAAAAAGATTCGGTGCTTATAGAGCATATAAAAGCGATTTACGTAGCTTAACCCCTAAAAGAAAAACACCACTTAATTCTTACACTTTTTTCGCTCGCGCGCTGCTTTTTAGCGCGTGAATACTTTAACAGTGCCTAGCTTTGGCTACTTTACTTTTTCCCATTACGATGGCGGGGAAGCAAAACTACCAGAGGAGAGGTTGCTGATGAAGAAAAAATTTGGGTGGTCGCTACACGGAGATGGGCGGCACATAGCCCCGGGGGAAGTGGTTACCCCGCATGAACGAATGGCCTGGCCGATTACAATCGGCATTGGTGCCCAGCACGTGGTGGCAATGTTTGGAGCCACCTTCCTGGTCCCGCTATTGACTGGTTTCGATCCCTCGACGACTTTGTTCTTCACCGGATTCGGAACCATTCTTTTTATGTTGATAACTTCCGGGCGGCTCCCCTCTTATCTGGGATCATCTTTCGCCCTAATTGCTCCGATTGGCGCTGTCACCGGCTATATAGCGGGCGGCGGATCGCCCCTAGATCCGGATAAAGCTGCTCTAGCTCAAGGCGGCGTGATCGCCGTCGGCGCCACTTTGGCGCTGGTCGGCTTAGTGGTACATTTTGCGGGCGCACACTGGATTGATAGGTTAATGCCTCCCATCGTCACCGGAGCAATCGTTTCTTTAATCGGATTCAACTTAGCGCCTGCCGCATGGAACAACGTAAAACAGGCTCCTATCACCGCGCTCACCACAGTCATTACCGTATTGCTGGTCACGGTACTGTTCAAAGGAATTATTGGCCGGCTCTCCATCTTAATCGGGGTAATAGCCGGATATATTATGGCGGTAATTCGCGGTGAAGTAGATTTCGCAGGTATCGCAGACGCCTCCTGGCTGGGCGCTCCGGCTTTCCGCGCCCCGGCTTTTGACCTTTCGCTGCTCGGCTTATTTGTGCCGGTAGTGCTGGTATTGATTGCGGAAAATGTGGGTCACGTAAAGTCGGTTTCGGCAATGACGGGTGAAAATCTCGACGACGTCACCGGGCGGGCACTCTTTGCCGACGGTATCTCCACCATGTTTGCCGGAGCCGGCGGCGGTTCCGGTACCACCACTTACGCAGAGAATATCGGGGTAATGGCCGCTACGCGCGTCTACTCTACCGCTGCCTACGTAGTGGCGGCAGTGATTGCGCTCGGTCTCTCTATGCTACCTAAGTTCGGGCAGCTCATTGCGACTATTCCTCCGGGGGTACTCGGCGGCGCGGCCACCGTCCTCTACGGCATGATCGGTATGCTGGGCGTGCGTATCTGGGTACAGAATCGAGTAGATTTCTCTGATCCAGTGAATCTCAATACGGCTGCTGTGGCAATGGTACTCGCAATCGCTAACTACACCTTGCACTGGGGAGATATGGTATTCGAAGGAATTGCCCTCGGTTCTTTCGCTGCCATCATCATCTACCACACCATGCGGGCTATTTCGCGCTGGCGCGGTACCTCTATGGAAGCAGCTTCTCCGGCCTCCGCTCCGGCTGGTGCAGAACTAGAACCGGGCGCACTGCGCAGAGATTTTTCCGTAGAGAAATAAGGAACAGGGGAATAACGAACAGGAGAATAAAGCAAAGAAAAATTCTTAGTTTGCGCTATTCTTAACTGCGCAGAGCCGCTCTTTAAGGTTCCACACAACCTGAGAGCGGCTCTGCCGCTTTTTGAAAGTCCTTTTCTTGCGGATTTTTATGCATGGAATCCCAGTTATTGCCAATTACTATATTTACTGAATCGAGTTTTTTCTCCTCACTTAGCTGAATAGTGGCATCCGGGAAGAAAGCGCGCAAGGTATAGGCGGCGGCGAGATTCTTTTTTGTAGTAATCAGCAGCACCGGAGCAGTTAAAGCGGGGCCCTCCCAGTTGCCTACTTCTGCCACTTGCACATCTTGATCTTGGAGTGCTTCGGCTACTTCGCCCGCCAAGCCGCTCTCACTTCCGGCGTTAAATACTTTGGCAGTTATTTCTGCTAGCTTTTTTGCCTGCATATTCTTCGGTGGGCAAGGAATCAGCTGCTGTGCAGAAGTTTCTTTAGCTAGGCCGTGGAAAGGAAAAGGAAGTACGCCCGTCCAAAAAAGAGTATTGAGGAAGAGTAGGCACACCATCACGGCACCTATTCGGGTAAAGAGGCGTATTTGCCGCGCGGTGCGGTGCTGTTGATAAGCGGTGCGCTCGGATGAGGAAGGCTCAGTAGTTTTCACAGTTTCTAATCTATATCAGGAAAAGTAGTGAAGGTAGGCAGAAAGGGAGAATTAGCTTCTGGGGAGAGTGTATAGAAAATCCAGTATCTAAAAAGCCGTATTAAAAAGTAAGAATTTGCAGTACGGAGGTATGTGCACTCGCAGAGCTGAAAGAATCTACTACTTTTACGACTCCGCGTTCTCCGATAGCTTCTTGAATAAAGAATTTAAAAGTCCGCTCTTGAATTCCGGGAACTATGCTCTCTAGGTCGTAGAAATAACGAGAAACTACACAGATATTGCCGTTCTCGAGATGTACTTCCATTCCCATGCGGCGCAAGGTATTGGCCACGTCAGCTTCCAGATTCGAAGAATCGCTCAGGCTGCCGTAGTATTCTCCGCGTAGAAGTGCTTCTAGGAGAGCTTTTTCATTGGGGCCACCAGTGGCGATAGAAGAATTTACTTTTTCAAAAAAAGGAATCTGGCCGGTGCTGGCGCGGTAGATGAAAAGTGGGCGGCCTTTATTTCCGTCTCGCTGCAGACTGCGCTCTATGTATCCGTAGGAATTCAATTTTCGCAGTGCATTACGTACCGAATTTGGGTGCACGTCTACAGTCTGGGCAATAGAGTTTATATCTGCCCAAGAATTGAGTTCTTGCAGATGCTGCAGTATAGCTTGTTGGATATCAGAAAGTTGCACAATTGTATGATACTTAAAGTACTAAATTAATTTCAATAGTTTAAACAATTAACTTATTTTTAATTTGAGATTAAAGTCCTAAATAGATTGACGAAACCCTCTTTTTTGGTGCAGAATAGTAGCAAAAGTCACTATATGTGGGCAGTAAAAAATTAGCTGCGGCATAGTTTGGTGCACCAAGCAGGGGCGTCAAGAAGTGAAAAATTAAATATAAATTAGTTATCGAGTTTTAGACACAAGATCGCTGGTGATCACTATTAAATAGGTGTCTTGCTTTATATCGCATTTGTTAAGGGAGAATTTGTTAGGGGAGAAGATGAAAGTAAGATTTAACCGTTCGAGTGAGAAGCGATTCACCCGAGCGATTTCGATAAAAGCTGCTGCTTTTTTGGGATGTATAGCGCTATTAGGTGGAGGTATTTTCGCTACGCAGGCGCAAGCTGCTCCACCAGGTAACAATCCCGTATATCAAAGTCCGGAAGAAGATACCGTACTCACTTTCACTCCGGGAGCGTCGCCGATGGCGGGTACTATTGAATCTCCTGCCGAGAAAGGTGCGAAGAATAGCATTTCCGGGACCGTACTCTTTCGGCGTGGAGGCGCACTTAATGACGGAATAAACTCAGCATCGCGGCCAATACCGATGAAAGGCGTGCGTGTATATGCCCAATGGTTGGAAAAGCGCGGAGCTTCTCCTATTTACTGGGCCGTTACCGATGAAAAAGGTGAATTTAATATCGCTATGAAGCCAGTGAATATGGCTAATGCGAAGAAGTTAGAATTTGATGCCAATCCGATGCTCGGCCAAGCTGAGAAAGTAAGAGTGTGGGCGGAGAACCCCGATAATAAGACCTATGCGGTGCTCTACAACTACACTATGGGCACTCTTTGGCCAAATGTGCCGATTAGTGATGTGGCGAATCGGGCAGATTGGAATCTTGCTACTAAGAAATTAACGAACGTAAATATCGCTTTCGGGGAAGCTCCCAAACCGGAAGTAATGCATTTAGATAAGCCAGCGGCCACGGAAGCTAAACAAGCGGGTGGATTTATTGAAGGCACAGTTTTCTGGAATCTAGATCGTTTGGTCAGCGGCGTATCTTGGTCGAATATCAATTCGAAGAATTCTTCCGATATTCCGGCAAATTCAAAAGTCACTATTTCCTATCTTTCTGATTACGCTCTGCAGCGCATTTATTCTGACGGCCCAGCCGCAATTAGGTTCGATGGCAAGATTCGCGATTTGAAGTGGAATTCCGTCTGGGAAGCAAAGCTACAAAATTGGATCAAGCGCGAAATGGCCAAAGAGGGCAAAAAAAAGTGGATAGCGGAATCGGTAACGGTGGATAGTGATCCGGCTACCGGGAAGTATGTAGCCCAGTTCAAAGGTATTTGGGGCTCGGCTTGGGATACGAGCGCAAAGGTAGGCGGCTTGTGGACTCAAGAAGAAGTAGATCGCTTGCACACTTTAGCGCTCAGTGCAGATACTGGATCTTGGGGAGCTACCCCCGTGGGCGAGCAGAAGCATATCAATAAAGATTGGATGTTTATTTCCACCTCGTACACTCCCGGAGTAGGAATTACCAGCCCCTGGCATATGAACGGCTATCTGAGTGAATCTATTTCTTGGAAAATATGGAATCTAAATCAAAGCAATTTGAGCTTCACGCCCGAATCAAGCGGCTTTGATGTCTATCCGTACAATATTACGGATAACTTTGCAAAGCCGGGTGATACTGCGCATACAGCTACCACTGGTTTGCCGACCGAAGCGGTAAATAAATTGCAATATCAAATTGAGTGGACAGAGACCGAAACGGGCAAGGTGGTGAAAACCTGTGATGCGGTAAGCGCAGATAGAAATGGAGGGCTTCCCTCTTGCGACTATCAAGTAGCAGCTGACCTCAAGGGTACTACCTCCTATACGGCTATTCTTTACGCCTATGCAGATGGTAAGCGTGGTGTTGCGCTGGCTGCGGATTCATTTACTGCGGCGATTGGCAATACACCTGTTTACGAGCTGACGAAGGTCTTACCCGGTAAATCGGCAGTATCTGGAGAGCCAGAATTTGCAGATGCTAAAGGTAGTACGGCTAATTCGGCAGAAGTAAAGAAGCAGGTAGTAAAGTATGAGCTGGCGGAGGCAGCGGCAGATGCGGCTGCTCCGGGCACGGCAAGTATTGATGCGGAGACGGGTAAAATCACTTTGCAGACTACGGCGGAACAAGCCGGCAAAGATTTCTTTATTCCTATGAAGGCTACCTTCAAAGATGGCAGCGTGCGCACCGGAATAGCTCCGTTTAAGGTATTGAAAGATACTGATGGAGATGGCTTACCGGATCCCAATGATCCAGATAATCCGCAAAACGGAGAGGATTTTTGCCCCACCGTGTTTGGCCCAGATTTCAATGATGGGTGCCCGCTTCCGAAGTGGAATGACGGCGTCACGGATGTAAAAACTCCGATTGATTTACCCAATGTGGGAGATAACGATCTACGGGATTATCAAGGAAATCCGGTAGCAGGAAAGGTCACGAAACTTCCGGCCGGTGCTCAGATTGTGGTGAAGGGTAATGGCGAAGCGGAATTTGCTGCAGGCGCAGATGGGGTGAAAGATGCTCTGCATGTGACTCCGAAGAATGCGAAAGACGGCGATAAGATTCTGCTCACCGTCAAAACTGCAGACGGCAAGCATGTAATTGACGATGCTGTGGTAGATATCTGGAACGATGAAGATGGCGATGGAGTACGGGATAAAGATGATGATTGCCCAGGTACTCCGGCAGGCACCCCGGTAAATGAGCGGGGCTGCCCGCTTCCGACTGCCGATAACGGCAAGACTACTGCTACCGGTAAGTTACCGAAGACGGGAGCTCCGGGAGCAGCTGGAGTATTTGCCTTGGCAGCTGTGCTAATGGGTGCCGGTATCGGGATGCGTTCTCGCCGAGCAGATTAATTCACTGCTATTGATGCGGAGTTAAAAACTCGGTAATCGATACGTGCGGCGGGCAGTTTCTCCAAACTGCCCGCCGCCGTTTTTCAGCTTAAAATAAAGGAAAACCCCGCCAAATCAACGATTCAGCGGGGTGGCTGGCGGAGGATGGGGGATTCGAACCCCCGAGGGCGTTAACCCAACACGCTTTCCAAGCGTGCGCCATAGGCCACTAGGCGAATCCTCCTCGGGCATCTACTTTATAGAATTTATAAAGTGAACACAGATACTCATTCTAACTGGAGGGCGCGAAAAAAAGAAAGTCGGTGAGTTAGAAGCGAGGTGGTTTTACTCTCATCGTCTCGTGGAGAGGACTCCGAGCGGAAAATCCCGTATTATAGGCAGTGGCTCCTCATGTGGCGCTATCTTGTGGAATCCCCCAGGGCAGGAATGCAGCAAGGGCACATAAGCTCTGGCGGGTGCGTGAGGAGTCTTTATATTTTTATTGCTGAGCTTCTCACTAAATATCTATAAATAAACAGGGCGTGGGCAGAAGCGTTACAATATGCACGTGAATGAACTTGTATTAGGGATAGAAACTTCTTGCGATGAAACGGGTATTGCCTTGGTGCGCAACGGGGAACTGCTGGCGGACGTCACAGCTACCTCGATGGATGAATATGCCCGCTATGGTGGAATAATTCCAGAGATTGCCTCGCGCGCGCATTTAGAGTCTTTTCTTCCTACGCTGCAGGCAGTACTGGATAAAGCGGGAGTGGAGTTAGCGGAAGTAGATGCCGTGGCCGCTACCGCGGGGCCTGGTCTAATAGGATCTTTGATCGTAGGAGTGAGTGCGGCAAAGGCCTTGGCTTTTGCGCTGGGAAAGCCTTTCTACGGGGTTAATCACATTATCGCTCACCTGGCGGTAGATGAGCTTGTGCACGGAGATTTGCCGGAAAAATTTGTAGGACTGGTAGTTTCGGGCGGGCATTCCCACTTGCTGCTGGTGCGTAATATCGCCACAGACGTGGTAGAGCTGGGTGGCACTTTAGATGATGCTGCTGGCGAGGCTTTCGACAAAGTGGGGAGGCTGCTGGGTTTGCCTTATCCAGGTGGCCCGCATATCGATAGGTTAGCGCAGCAGGGAAATAGAGAAGCGATTCGATTCCCGCGGGCACTTTCCTCTGCGAAAAATAAAGAAAAGCATCCTTATGATTATTCGTTCTCTGGGTTAAAGACGGCGGTGGCGCGCCATATCGAAGGTTTGGAAGCGCGCGGAGAGGAAATCCCTAAAGCCGATATTGCGGCCGGTTTTTCCGAAGCAGTAGATGATGCTCTTTCGGCAAAAGCTATTGAAGCTTGCCTGCGCAATGGCTGCGATACTTTAGTAATTGGGGGAGGATTCTCGGCTAATTCTCGGTTGCGGGAATTGGCGCTAGAGCGTGGAGAGCGCCATGGCATTGAAGTGCGTATTCCGCCTATTCGCTACTGCACCGATAATGGAGCGATGATTGCGGCACTTGGTTGGGAGATGGTGCGTAACGGTGTGGAGCCGTCGCCACTCGATATTACGGTCGATACCGGAATGCCGCGCGATATCACTATTATCCACTAGTCAAGCAGCTATCTGGCAGTTATCCAGCGGCTATCTAGCAACTGGGTAGCGGCAAAGCAGCGGCTGGGCAGCGAAATTTATATTCTCCTGCTCAGCGCGGTATTTTACACAATTGGTAGCTGCGGCGGGCAGAGAACTGCTTTTCCTAGCCATTTGTTTTAGAAAAAGCGGCCAGCCGGAAAATTGCGTAGAATAAAAGCGTGAGTATTGCCCTGTACCGGCGTTATCGGCCGGAAACGTTTACGGAAGTAATTGGCCAAGAGCATGTGACGGAGCCGCTTATGGCAGCTCTCGCATCCGGCAATACTACGCATGCCTATTTATTTTCTGGACCGCGCGGCTGCGGCAAGACTACTTCTGCGCGCATTCTGGCTCGGTGCTTAAATTGCGCCGAATATCCCACCGCTATTCCCTGTGGAAAATGTGATTCTTGTAAGGAATTGGCTCGTTCCGGATCTGGATCTTTAGATGTGGTAGAGCTGGATGCGGCTTCGCACGGCGGAGTAGACGATGCGCGCGAATTGCGGGAGCAAGCGGGATTTGCTCCGGTGCGTGATCGATACAAGATTTTTATTATTGACGAAGCCCATATGGTTACCAACCAGGGTTTTAATGCATTATTGAAACTGGTGGAAGAGCCGCCGGCACACGTTAAATTTATTTTTGCCACGACCGAGCCAGAAAAAGTAATCGGCACTATTCGCTCCCGTACCCATCACTATCCATTTCGCCTAGTGCCGCCGCCTATTCTGCTCGAATACCTGGAGCAGATTTGCCAAGCGGAAGGGATAAAAGCGGGAAAAGATGTACTCTCGTTAGTGGTACGTGCCGGCACCGGTTCGGTACGCGATACGCTTTCCGTGCTAGATCAAATAATTGGCGGTTCCCAAGGCGATACTTTAGATTACGAACGTGCCGTAGCTCTGCTGGGATACACCTCGGCGCATTTAATTGATGACGCAGTAGTAGCTATTGGAGAGCGAAACGGAGCAGAGCTCTTTACCGTAGTAGATAAAATAGTGCATTCGGGCCACGATCCGCGCCGTTTCGTAGAGGATTTACTGCAGAGATTCCGCGATTTAATAATCATTGCGCTCGCGGGAGAAGCTGCGGGAGATGTCTTTTCTTCGGTACCGGCAGATACCTATGCGCATATGCAGGAGCAGGCACAGAAAATGGGTGCGCGGCGTGCTTCTCGCTGTGCCGATCTTACGAATGAAGCGCTTAATTCTATGGTTGGCGCTACGGCACCGCGCTTGCAGCTGGAGTTGCTCTGTGCGCGGTTGCTGGTAGATGAGCAAAAATCGCGTGATACGCAAGAAGTGAAATCGCTGGCGAATGGGGATGCTAGCGCTGGAGCTGGGCAGAAGCAAACGCCTCCTCCTTTTGCAAAGCCGATGGAAGATCCGCGCCGGCGGGCAATGCCCAATATGCCTAGTACGCCGCAGATGCCTAGTGCAGTGAATACGTCTAGTATGCCGCCCGTGCCGCCCAATTCGCCGCAACCTGGCGCCAATTCCGCGCCGGCGGGTAGCGGCAATTCGGCGTCTACCGGAGCAAATTCGGGAGATAATCTGGGCAATAAAGGTGATAAGGCTGAGCAGGAGCAAATAGCGGCACAGTGGGAAGCTATTAAAGAGCAAGCGGCGAATACCTCTGCGGCCGCAGCCGAAGTCTTAGCGCCGGCAAGTGGAATAGCGCAAGTAGCGGGAGCGGTAGTGAGTATAGCTTTCCCTAGCGCGGCGCAGGCTCAGCATTTCAATAAAACGATTCCGGCTTTGAACGCTCTAGCTATGGCCATTTATCAGCATACTGGCTGGAAAAAGCGGCTAGCGGGAGTGGTAGCGCCGGCAGCGCCGGCTAGTGACGCCGAGCAAAATGCGGAAAATACAGAGACTAAGGAAGCCGCGGAGACTAAGGAAACTGCAGAAACTACGGAAACTGTGGAAGCTACCGAAACTGCAGAAACTGGGGATCCGGCTGGAGTGCTCGGGCAACTTCTCGAATCTCCGAAGGAAAAGCCGGCGATTTCTGTGGAGGAATCTGCAGTGGCATCTGCGGCGGCAGTAGCGGTGGCGTCTGTAGCGGAAATCCCTTCCGAAAGGCCTTTCTATGCGAAAGATATGCCGAAATTACCTCCGAAGCGCCCAGCTGCGAAAAATAGAAAAACTGGGAAAGCTGGGCAAGCTGGGTTAGCTGAGAAATCCGGGTTAGCTGAGCAAGTCGAGCAAGCCGGGCAAGCTGGGAAAGCTGGAAAAACCGGACAAGCCGAAAGCGCCGAAAAAGCTGCGCCGCCGCAGCCGAGTGCAGAAGAAATAGCAGCGCGGGAAGAGGCAGAAGTATCGGCAGATGATCCAGTAATTGATCAATCTGAAGTAGTGGGATTAAAAGTCGTTTTGAAAAAATTTGATGGAAAAATAATCGGCAGGCAATCTGCTAAGGATGGCGCTTAATGGCAGGCATTTATGATGGAGCAGTACAGGAGCTTATTACTGAATTAGGAAGACTGCCGGGAATTGGCCCGAAAAGCGCGCAGCGAATTGCTTTTCATCTACTAGAGGTAGACGATGCGGAAGTGCAGACGCTGGTAGAGGCACTGCAAGCCGTAAAAGAAAAAGTGCGTTATTGCAGCGTGTGCGGAAACGTGACCGAAGCAGAAATATGCCGCATTTGCGCCGATCCGCGCCGGCTCGATTCCGTGCTCTGTGTAGTGGAAGATTCGCGCGCTTTAGTGGCAATTGAAAAAGCGCGGGAATTTCGCGGCCGCTACCACGTATTAGGCGGCGCTATTGATCCAATAGGCGGGGTGGGGCCGGAAGATTTACGTATTCGCGAACTCTACCAACGATTAGCAGAGGGAAATATTAAAGAAGTAATTCTCGCTACTGACCCGAATGTAGAGGGAGAAGCCACCGCCACCTATTTATCGCTTAATTTAGCGCCGCTGGGTGTGATAGTTTCGCGCCTAGCTTCTGGGTTACCTATTGGCGGTGATTTGGAGTATGCCGATGAAATTACTATTTCGCGTGCGCTAGAGGGGCGTCGGCGTCTTTATTCTCCAGACGAAACGAAATAGCACGCAAAACGTGACTATAGTAAGCAAAACGTGACTAACGTAATGCTGGCAGCGAGGAGAGTAGCCCGAAACGCTTGCTTTTCTCCTTTAGACTGAAGTAAGGGAAAGTTAATAAGGAGCACTAGTGAGCCTAGTTGTACAAAAGTTCGGCGGATCTTCCGTAGCGGATGCAGAATCTATTCGACGGGTAGCGCGGCGGATAGTAGATACTTATAACCAAGGTAATGAGGTAGTGGTAATTGTTTCGGCAATGGGAGATACCACCGACGACCTTATCGATTTAGCTCGTTCCGTCACTCCCCGTCCGCGCGCGCGCGAAATGGATATTCTCCTCACGGCGGGAGAAAGAATTTCGATGGCGCTGCTGGCAATGGCAATATCGGATCTGGGAGTACCGGCGAATGCTTTTACTGGCCAGCAGGCTGGGTTACTTACGAATGAGATTTACGGCAAAGCCTCTATTGTGGGAGTAGTGCCGGAGCGCATAGCTCGTACCATTCGCGAAGGCGGTATTGCCGTAATTGCCGGTTTCCAGGGAGTGAATACGGATAGTGACGACGTCACTACCCTGGGGCGCGGTGGTTCTGATACCACGGCAGTAGCTTTCGCGGCGGCGTTAAGAGCGGATTATTGTGAGATATTTTCCGATGTAGACGGGGTGTTCACAGCTGATCCGCGTATTGCCCCTACGGCTCATAAACAGCCCGCGCTCACCTATGAAGAGACTTTAGAGTTAGCTGCTCACGGCACAAAAATTTTACATTTACGCGCAGTTGAATATGCCCGCCGTTATCGGGTGCCATTGCATGTGCGTTCATCGTTTTCCGATAAGGAAGGAACCTGGATTGTGGAAGAGAAAGACGAGAAATATCTAGATGGCAAGAATGAAGCCCCGATGATTTCCGGGATTGCCCACGATAAATCGCAGGCAAAAATTACGGTAGTGGGTGTTCCAGACGAACCAGGCACGGCGGCGCGGCTCTTCGCGATTGTGGCGAGTGCAGATGTAAATATCGATATGATTGTGCAAAATACTCCTACTAATGCAGCTAATTCGGCAAATATTTCTTTCACCTTGCCGAAAGACGATGTGCCGGCTGCTTTTAGTGCCCTAGAGGCAGCGCAGGATGAATTAAAATTTACCAAGCTCAAATCTAATGAAGGCGTAGGTATTCTTTCGTTGGTTGGCGCGGGAATGCGCTCGCATCCGGGAGTATCGGCACGGCTTTTCGACGCCTTGGCAGAAGCAGGAATTAATATCGATATGATTTCTACTTCGGAAATTCGTATTTCGGTAGTGCTTTTGGAAAGTCAGCTCGATGAGGCAGTAAAAGTAGTGCATACAGCCTTTAATTTAGATTCAGAGGGCGAAGTAATCGTATACGGAGGTACGGGAAGATGAGTATTACATTAGCAGTGGTAGGCGCTACCGGGCAGGTAGGGCAAGTGATGCGTACGCTAATTGCGGAACGGAAGGTACCGGCCGAAAAACTCCGGTTTTTTGCTTCTGCACGTTCCGCAGGTAAAGAGCTAGATTTCCGTGGGCAGAAAATAGTCGTAGAAGATATCGCGAAAGCAGATTTTTCGGGAATAGACGTAGCAGTTTTCTCGGCGGGTGCCAGCGTATCGAAAGAGTATGCGCCGAAATTTGTGCAAGCCGGAGCGCTGGTGGTAGATAATTCATCTGCTTGGAGAAAAGATCCGGAAGTGCCGCTCGTGGTATCGGAAGTAAATCCGCAGGATCTGCGCAACCGCCCGAAAGGAATTATCGCTAATCCGAATTGCACCACTATGGCCGCTATGCCGGTATTAAAAGTGCTGCACGATGAAGCGCAATTGCAGCGGCTAATAGTTTCTTCCTACCAGGCAGTTTCCGGCTCGGGTGTGAAAGGCGTGCAGGCACTGGCAGAGCAGACTCGCCGCGGTGCAGCCGAAAACTTGGAAGGCTTGGCTCTGGACGGCAATGCGATTAGCCATCCGGCCGATACTACCCCCTATGTGGCTCCGATTGCTTTTAACGTAGTAGCGTGGGCGGGAAATCTTGTGGAAGATGGTTCGCGAGAGACCGACGAAGAGCAGAAACTGCGGAACGAAACGCGGCGTATTCTGGGGATTCCGAATTTGCCGGTAGCTGGGACTTGTGTGCGCGTGCCGGTATTTACTGCTCACGCCTTGAGTATTAATGCCGAATTTGCAGCTCCTATTAGCCCTGAACGGGCGATTGAGCTGCTAAAGAGCGCTCCAGGTGTGAAATATGTGGATGTGCCTACTCCTTTGCAAGGTGCTGGAGTAGATGATTGCCTCGTAGGGCGCATCCGGCAAGATCAATCCGTGCCAGACGGGCGCGGGCTGGCGCTGTTTGTGGTGGGCGATAACCTGCGAAAAGGTGCGGCTCTGAACACTGTGCAGTTGGCAGAATTGCTGATTGCAGAGTTGCGCGGCGCGTAAATAGCAGCACGGCGCGTAAATAGCAGCACGGGCTGATTTTTAAGCCATATATCCAGACCAGTCTTCTGAAAGACTGCTGGCAATATCGGGGTGTAGCTGGGAATTCGTTTCCGTGAGCACCGCTGCCTCATTCGGGCGATCTTTGAGCACATTCTCAATATAAGATTGCACGGCTTCGGGCAGTGAAATATCGTGCCCGGCATTTTCGGCGATGAACCAGCGGTGGTCAAGTATCTCGTGGAAAAGCTGCGCGGGCTGTAATTTTCCGCGTAATTCGCGCGGAATAGCTCGCACCGTCGGCTCGTAGACTTTTGCCAACCACTGATGAGCCACCACCGAAAGCGGTTGCCCCTGATTCTCGGGCAGCATCCGGAACTGCTCCATATTATTCATCATGCGCCGCGCCTGTTTTTCTTCTACATCCAAGCCAGTGAGGCGCATCAATTTCCGCGAATAATGCCCAGCATCTACCACTTTCGGGTGAATAGAGAGGAAAGTGCCGTTTCTATCGGTCTTCATAGCTAATTCGCCTACGTCGAATCCCAGTTCATTGAGGCGGCGGATTCGATTATCTACCCGCCACCGCTCCGTGAGAGCAAAGGATTCTTCTGAAGTGAGTTCTTTCCAAAGAGAAGAATACTGAGCCTGGAGGCGATTACCAATAGCAATTGCATCGAATCCCGTATCGAGAATTCCACCCGCTTGCAGATCCAGCAGTTCCCCGACGATATTCGTCCGCGCAATATCTACGTCGTTTTCCCGCCGGCCGGCAGAGAGAGTAGCCTGCAATGATCCAGTTTCTGCGTCCACCAGATAGGCGGCAAATTCTCCGGCGTCTCTCCGGAAAAGAGTATTTGAAAGAGAAATATCTCCCCAATAGTAGCCATGCAGATGCAGGCGCACAATCAATACAGCTAAGGCGTCAATAAGCCTATCCACAGTCGAGTGGCGAATAGCTGCCTGCCCGAATACGGCTCGGTAAGGCAAAGAATAGGGAAGATGATGGGTAATAAGCACGGAATTCAGAGCTTCACCACTGGCGGTGAAGCGGTGGGAGATGACGGCGAGTGGCTCTACACAGGGAGCATTCAGCCGGTTGAGCTGGCGCAACATATCGTATTCATGGCGTGCCAGCGCCTCATCTATCTCTTTTACTGCCAAAATATGGCCATCTAATTTTACAAAACGCACCATGTGGCGCGAGATACCGCGCGGGAGAGCAGCAATTAGTTCCTCCGGCCATTCCCGCAAGGGCAGCTGCCACGGCAAATCTAAAAGAGCAGGAAGCACTTCGGCAGAGGTAATTTCGAGAGCTTCTTCCATTAGGTTCCCTTCTCGGCAATGGAGCGACGGAGGGGTACGCACTGCACCCCTCCGTCTATATTAAAGAGTATTTTCGAGAAAATGCGCACGGACGCGTATTAATGCGCGCGGAGGCGTATTTCCGAAAAGTACTTAGGCAAAGTACTTAGTCGAAGTACTTAGTCGCCGATTCGCTCTCCGCTCTGGGCAGAGAAGTAGTGAATATAGGCGGCGTCTGGGCAAATATATGCCGTCTCACCAGGGGCAGGATGTACCTCGGGGGATACTCGCACCGTCATCGTCTTAGATTTATCGCCAGAACCGAAAAGATGGGTTTCATTTTCTGCTCCCACAATAGTGCCGTATACATAGGAATCCGATCCCAGGTGTTCCACAAAGGTGACGTGCAGCGGAATCGCATTTTCAGTCTCGGCACTTACCAGATTAAAGGCTTCTGGACGGATACCTACGATTACTTCGGTAGCATTTTCGCCAGTGAGCGCAGAGCGTACCGGCGCCGGCAGATTAATGCGCGCTTCTCCGAAGGCGGCCTGCATCCCATCTATTCTCCAGGTGCCCAGGTTCATAGCGGGAGATCCAATAAAGCCAGCTACGAAAGCATTGGCGGGGCGGGAGAACATTTCATCCGGGGAAGCTACCTGCTGCAAAATACCGTCTTTCAAAACGGCGATACGATCTCCCATAGTGAGAGCTTCCGTCTGATCGTGGGTCACATATACGGTAGTGACGCCCAGATTTCTTTGCAGAGCCGCAATCTGAGTACGAGTTTGTACGCGCAGTTTTGCATCCAGATTAGAGAGAGGTTCGTCCATCAAGAATACTTGCGGTTTCCGTACGATTGCCCGCCCCATCGCTACGCGCTGGCGCTGCCCGCCGGAGAGAGCCCGGGGTTTCCGGTCTAAGTATTCAGTCAAATCTAATACGGCGGCGGCTTCTTCTACCCGCTTCCGGATAGTTTCCTTATCTACGCCCGCAATTTTCAGAGCAAAGCCCATATTATCGGCCACCGTCATATGCGGGTAAAGAGCATAGTTTTGGAAGACCATCGCAATATCGCGATCTTTCGGGCTCACATTGGTCACATCGCGCTCCCCAATATAGATATTTCCGGAAGTCACGTCTTCTAATCCGGCCAACATACGGAGGGAAGTAGATTTTCCACAACCAGAAGGCCCTACTAATACCAAAAATTCTCCGTCTTTAATTTCGAGATTTAAGGCATTGACCGCGGGATTTTCTGCTCCCGGGTATATTAAAGTGGCGTTTTTGAATGTAACGGTAGCCATCGCTATTCCCTTCACCGGCAGGTACGTGCCGGACGATCCGAGTGAAAAGGTGCATGAATGGTTAGAATCAGCACGGTAAATACTTCGGCGTATTTACTAAGTTTAAGTCTACATATTTGCCCATAGTTGTAAATGCCGATGGGTGGCTTTGCAAGATTTTCGAAAAAATTCGGGGAAGAGAGCGGGGATTTCTGCCGGGTGCCGGAGTGAAAAAGCCACGGTAGAATAAAAGAAAATGGCGGGAAAAATCTCGGTGAAAAATAGCGAATAAACAACTGGAAAATTATGCAAGTATATGGCTATGAGCTGGTAAAATGTATCGGGCGGGGCGGGGTGTCTACTGTCTATGAAGCCCTCGATCCAGCTGGGCGGCGAGTAGCTTTTAAGCGCCTCCATCCGGCGGTGGCAGCGGAGCCAGCGGCGCGCGAGCGGCTGCGGCGCGAAATAGCAATGTTGCAAAGAATTTCCGGTTCCGGCGTCGCACAAATCATCGATGCGGAGATTGCGGCCGATGAAGTATTTATCGTCACGGAGTTGGTGGAGGGCTTAACTCTAGAAAAAGATGTGGAGATAAACGGCATCTACACGGAAGAAGATTTACTGCGACTCGGGCAGGAGTTACAGCAGATTTTAGAAAATGTGCACCGCGCCGGCGTCTTACATCGAGATATTAAACCCGCCAATGTGATGGTAGGGAAAGCGGGGCCGGTATTAATTGATTTCGGCATTGCTCAGCTAGGAGAAGATACCCGCCTCACGCAGCAAGGATTTTTAGCGCATACGCCAGGATATTGCGATCCGCAGGTACTGCAGGGAGCTTCTCCAAATAAAGAAGCTGATTGGTGGGCGCTAGCTGCCGTGCTCGCCTATGCCGCCACCGGCAGTGCTCCTTTCGGAAAAGGAAATGCCTCAGCCATTATGCAGCGGGTGCTGCATTCGCCCCCCTACCTGCCGGGGCTCTCTCCCATTCTGCAAGCCGCTTTCTGCCAAGCATTGGCAGTAGATTTTACCCAGCGTATTTCCTATGCCGAGCTGCTGGAAATAATTGCCGATCCACATCAAGCTGCCACACTGCTCACGCCGCTAAAGGCACCGCAAGAGGTGGAGCAAAGGGCGGAGCAGAAGACGGAGCAGCCAGCCGTGGCTCCTACTTTGGTGGCGGAAACTGCTCCCAACTGGGAAGCTAGCGAGGATTATGGCACAGACTCCACGGAGTACGCCGGAAACGATGGTGGAGAATATGGCGAGGAGTATGGCGAAGAGTATGGCGATACTTACGATGATGCGTATGGCGATACAGATGCTGATGCCTATGGTGCGCCGAATTTACTAGTACAACCTGGCATGGCGCTGGCAGAAAATTATCTACCCGCCCTTCCGCGCTGCCGTCTACAAATACTATTGCTGGGGGTAGTTAGCGTCTTTGTGGGGGCAGCTGCACCGATACCAGGAGGAGCAGCATTCCTAGTGATACTTCTTCTCTTAGATATAATCGGTACTCTCTACCAGAAAAATGTGCGCTATTTTGTGAAGAAGGGCCGGCAGCGCGATGGCTGGGGATGGATAACCATGCAGCTTCCTATTTCTTTACCGGGGATAATAGTGCGCAGCGTATTCTTTGGGGCGGTTGCGGCCGGTATTTTCTGGGTGCTGAGTTGGCTCCTTTCTACCTATGTGCTCGATTTGCAGAACGCAGTACTAATCGGAATAGCCAGCGCCTTAGCAGTTTCCTGGAATCTGCCTTTTAATGCCCGGGCCCGGCTGGGATCGCGGTGGCTTTGGCAAGAAATAGCTCCAGAATTCCGCTACCAACTTCTTTGGTGGATAATTGGGGGCGCTCTTGCGGGAGCTGCCTATATTTTCTGGCAGAACGCTCCGGAATTTAATTGGCTGCAGTTTCTGAATCTGCCGAGTTAATTTACTATATTTAGAGCGAGATTAGGAAAGCGCTTAAAGCGAGATTAGGAAAGCGCTTAGAGCGAGACTAGGAAAACGCTTAAAGCGAGATTAGGAAAGCGCTTAAAGTATATTTGTAGTACGGAAAAGCGAGCGGAAAGAAAATTATGAGCAAGAGCAATAAGCTTACGAAGAAAGAACGCCGCGCTGCTACGCGGGAAAAAATGCAGGCATTGCGGGAGCAGGAGCGGAAAAGAGCGAAGCGCAATCGCCTCATAGCCGGGGGTATAGTGGCGTTAGTGCTGGTAATTTCCCTCGTAGCGATTATAAAAATAGTGGGAGCTCATAAAGAAGAAAATTACACCGGTACGGCGCGCGCGGCTGAATTGCAGAATGTGACTAAAGATTACGGAATACCTTTTGGGAAAGACGGCAAGGCAATTGCTGCGCAAGAGGGATTGCCGCAGGTGGGAATCTATGCTGACTATATGTGCAGCCATTGCATCGTGCTCCATCACGAAGCGAAAGAAGCTTATAAGGAGCATGAAAATGCCGGAGATGTGCAGTTAATTCAGCATCCGGTAGCAACTATGCGCACCGAATTTTCTGAGTTGGGTGCGGCGGCAGTTTTCTACGTTGCCACCTATGCACCAGATAATTTCGGAGATTTTAACGATGCACTTTTCGCTAAGTCTTACGACATTATGAGTGAGAAGAGTGAGCCACCGAGCGCAGAAGAGATAGCACGTATTGCCGCCAAGGCGGGGGTGCCGAAAGATGTAGCAGCTGACCTACCGGCTTCTATTACTTCTGAAGCATGGAAGAAAGTAGTGGCCGAATCCAATAAAGTATTTTCCGACCACAACTATAAAGGCACCCCTACGATTACCGTAAACGGCGAAGAGATAAGCGGCTGGAGCAAAGTAGGAATGCCAGAATTCTTAAAGCAGGTAGCAGCCCTAAAGAAGTAGAGTGATTCCACTTTTGGCAGCCAGGTGGCACTTTGTAGCCCAGCTATAGTAGCTCTATAACTACCGTATAGCTAAGTGGCATTTTTGCGCGGGCTTCTGGCATAATGAAGTGCGCAAGAAATGCTTGAGCAGAAAACTGCTTGCTTCTTGCCGATGCCTCCTTAGCTCAGTTGGTAGAGCGCCGCTCTTGTAAAGCGAAGGTCGTCAGTTCGAGTCTGACAGGGGGCTCCATCTAGACGCTCATTTTGATACAAAGTGAGCGTCCTATTTTCGTGTTGCGAAATCTGGTGTTTCGCCTTGTCAGGGCTGGTTTGTGTGCGTTGGTAGCTTTGTTGGTTAACTGTTGGAAACGTCGCTGGTTCGGCACAGTTTGTCAGATTTCTAGGCTGACGGAAGGTTCCGAGAAGCAAGCGCCAAAAAGTATGGTTTCCGCCAAAAAGTGTGCTCAGCAGGTTGAGCTGCTTACTGCTCAAGTTAGCCAGTTCGATGCTGCTATAGCAGACGCAAAGACTACATTGGAGCTGGCAGTCAAGCCCGCACCACATGCTGATGGATACGCCGATTCTGACGAAGGTAAGGCACAAATAGATCAGCTAAACAAAGCAGTCGATAAGGCCGAAAAATCTAAGGCCGATAGTTCTAAGCCAGGTTGTGCTACCCGCAACGAGCTTAAAGCGATCACTGGGCTAACAGGTGAGCGCGGCAAAGCTATTGACGAACTAAACAGCAATGCTGAACAGTTCAACGAGAGCCTGGGCAAGTGGCGGCTGAACAAGGCTAGTGAGCAAGCAAAAGCTGGCATGGATAAAGCTAAAACCGATATGAGCAGGCTCGCAAAGATGCCGACGCGCAGTTGAGCGCGGTTGACGGCGATGGCTCATTGGGTACAAATGGGGCTGTTAAGGCCGCCTATGATGAGCTAA
>NZ_CAMXYE010000013.1 GCF_947253055.1 uncultured Arcanobacterium sp.
TCCGCTGGGATATGAAATTGGGAAATTTCTGCTTTTGCCGCTGCTATTGAGGTGTGGGGCGGGATTAGAAAAATCGGGGGAAGTATTTTTCCGTTTTCTCGTTGCGTTAAGAAGTCTTCTACTACCGCAGTTAAATGAGTAAGTGCGGCAGGAGAGCTACCGCCGGCACAAATAAAGGGTTCCGGCGCCGGGCACTCAGTAGTAGATTTTCTAGGCATAGTACGGGTAACTCGACCAATCCGGAGAGCGCTTTTCCAAGAAAGCATCCCGCCCCTCTTGAGCTTCTGCAGTCATATAAGCCAAACGGGTGGCTTCGCCGGCGAATACTTGCTGCCCAGCTAAGCCATCATCGGCCATATTAAAAGCAAATTTTAGCATCCGGATAGCTTGCGGAGATTTCTCTGCCACTAAGCGGGCATATTCGAGAGCTTTTTTCTCTAAATCGGCGTGCGGTACCGCTTCATTCACTACTCCCCATTGGGCGGCATCTGTGGCGCTGTAGGTGCGGGCGAGAAAGAAAATCTCGCGGGCTCGTTTATCTCCTACTTGCCGAGCTAAAAGTGCCGAGCCGTAACCACCGTCAAAAGATCCGACATTGGCATCCACTTGTTTGAAGCGTGCGTATTCTTGGGAAGCCAGCGATAAATCACAGAGCACATTCAAAGAATGCCCGCCCCCAGCTGCCCAGCCAGAAATAGCGCCGATAAATACCATCCCAGAATTGCGCATCAGGCGCTGTACTTCCAAAATATGTAATCTGCCGGCATCTTGCGGATCTACCGATTCCCGTAACGCTAAATCTGCCTGCGGGGAGCTTTGGTCATTGTGGTAGCGGTAGCCATCTTTTCCGCGAATTCGCTGGTCGCCACCGGAGCAGAAAGCCCAGCCGCCATCTTTCGGGGAAGGGCCATTACCGGTAAGAATTACGCATCCTACTTCTCGGGTGAGCCGGGCATGGTCGATAGCGCGATAGAGCTGATCTACCGTTTCCGGGCGAAAAGCGTTGCGTACTTCGGGCCGGTTAAAAGCTATGCGCACCACTGGCAAATCAATTTCGCTTTGCAGCTCCCCCGTAGAGGAATATTCTCTTTGTACTCCCCGATGATAGGTAATATCGGCATCTGGAAATCCCTCTATACTCCGCCACTGCTGCGGGTCGAATATTTCCGAGATTTTCGGGGGCAGTACCCCTGCGTTATTTTGCACCATAAGGATATTCTGCCACGTATATCTCTTAGTTCCATTTTGGTTGCGTATAATTGGGCAGTGATGAGTGGAGAATACGTAGCTGGAAATTTTATTCCGCGAGCTTGGAGCCCCTTGGCTAGCGCTAATTTTATGCTTACTGCCTGCGCTTATACGATTCCGCTGCGCACTAAGTTCCGGGGAATATCCACGCGCTCCGGTATTATCCTGCATGGCCCCGCCGGTTGGGCGGAAGTTTCTCCTTTTTTGGAATATCGGGTTCCTTATGCGGCGCGGTGGTTAATTGGGGCTGTGGAGCAGGCCGTATATGGGGCTCCGGAGCCACTTCGCTCTGAAATTCCAGTCAATGTGACTATCCCTGTGGTATCTCCTACGCAAGCGCAGCAAATAGCTATTCAGTCGGGGGCGCTGAGTGCCAAAGTAAAAGTAGTGGAAGAGGGGGGAAGCCGTGCCGCTGATTTATCTCGTTTAGCGGCGGTGCGGGAAGCCTTAGGGGAGCGGGCGCGAATTCGCATAGACGTAAACGGAAAATGGGATTTAGATACGGCATTACTCAATATTCCGCGTTATGAACGGGCAGCCGGTGGCCTGGAGTATATAGAGCAGCCTTGTGCGAGCGTAGAAGATCTAGCAGCTGTACGCCGCCGCGTGGCAGTGCCGATAGCAGCCGATGAATCGCTGCGGCGAAGTGTTGATCCTTTGGAAGTGCGCCGGTTAGCGGCGGCAGATATTGCGGTAATAAAGAATCAGCCCCTGGGAGGTGTGCGAGCTGCCTTAGAACTAGCGGCAAAATTAGAACTTCCGGCCGTGCTTTCTTCAGCATTAGAAACTTCCGTAGGTTTGGAGGCTGGATTGGCGTGTGCAGCTGCACTGCCGCAGTTATCTTATGCATGTGGATTGGGCACTATTGATCTTTTTACGGCCGACGTTACTACTCATTCGCTTAGGGCGCACCACGGAAAAATAAAATTACAGAAAATAGTTCCAGAAAATCTCGCGGCGGTGGCGGCCAGTGGAGAATTAGCTGCATTTTGGCAAGATCGCCTCCAGCAGCTGTGGGAGTATTTACGTACTTGGAAGATTCTCGGGCCGGGGGCGCGCTATCGCTGGGTCGCTCCAGAAGAATGCGGGCTTGGCTCCGAGTAGATATCGGAAATATGCAGTAGGTACGGGAAAATACGCAGAGACGGAAAGAAAAGAAAAGGCGGAGAAATGGTGGAAGCTACAGAAACGGCGCGCGGAGTCGTAGCCGCGCTCATTAAAGCGGGGATAAAGAATTTTGTGCTCTGCCCCGGTTCGCGTTCTGCTCCCCTTGCTTTGGCGCTCGCGGCAGCTGAGCAAGCTGGTTTAATTAGTTTAGAGGTAGAGATAGATGAACGAGTGGCAGCTTTCATTGCCCTGGGCATGGGGAAAGCAGGGCAGCCGGCTGCTGTAGTTACTACTTCCGGCACTGCAGTAGCTAATCTGCATCCAGCGGTTGTTGAAGCTCTCCACTCCGGTTTGCCTTTGCTACTTCTCACGGCAGATCGCCCTCCCGAATTGCAGCAGGTGCGGGCGAATCAAACTACTGACCACTGTGCACTATTAGCTGCCTCCGTAAAATATCAAGTGCAGCTTCCTCCACCGGTGGTGAATTTAGCGCAGCTCGAAAATCAAATTACCCGCGCAGCGCGAATGATGCTCGGTCAAGGAATAGCCGGAGCTAGTGGCCCTGGGCCGGTGCATATAAATATCGGTTTTCGCCCGCCGCTCATACCGGAGGATTTAGAAAAAGCGGGGAAATGGCAGAGTATTTACGCTGATTGTACGCTGGCTGCTTCGCAGGCAGCTCCGAAACGTACCGTAGTAGTAGCTGGTTCCGATAATGTCTTTCGGGATAAAGCGGAAGTGGAAGAATTTAGCCGGCAGGCGGGAGCTGTTCCGTTTTTAGCAGAGCCCAGCAGCAAGTTGCGCAATAGCGCTCAAGCTATACCGGCGCATCAGTTACTCTTGCGCACGCAGCTCCGGCAAAAAATTGAACGGGTAGTGGTGGTGGGGCATCCTACTTTGACGCGGGAAGTGGCAGAATTACTAGCTGATCCGCAGATAGAAGTAGTGGTAGTAGACGAATACCCTACCTACACAGATATCTCCGGCAATGCAGCGGTCGTGGTGGAGCTGGAGGAAGTATTTTCTTGGTTAACTGGCAGCGCAGAGTGGTTAGAAGTATGGAAAGACGCAGGGCGAGAAGCGCAGCGCTGCTGTAGCGAGTACTTAGCAGCAGGGCATCCGCTAGATTTTCCCCAGATTGCTCTTATCCTCGGTGAATCGGCAGTACCTACTTTCCTCGGAGCTTCTTCGATAATTCGCGCTGTAAATACTTTTGCGCCCGTACCCGGCCCGGTATTTTTTGCCAACCGCGGCTTGGCAGGAATCGACGGAGTGATTTCCACTGCGCGCGGTATGGCGAGTGCGCTAAAGCAGCCGATGCGAGTAGTGGTAGGAGATTTGAGTTTCATTCACGACCTCGGCTCTTTAGTGGCCACACAGAATCAGCCGCTACCTGATCTGCAGGTAGTGGTGATAGACGATCAAGGTGGATCACTTTTTGCCACTCTGGAATACGGAAAATTGCCGCCGCCGCTCTATAATCGGGTATTCCGCACGGCAAAAGATTTTTCGGTACCGGATTTCCTTCCGGCCTTAAAAGAGCGAGTGCATTGGCGTCAATGCAAAGCAGATGTATCTACTTTGCGCCGCACTCTAGCAGAGCCAATAACGGGTCTGGAGGTATTGAGTATAGAGCTTGCTGGTGATTTAGAAGTTTCCCGGCAAAATCATGGAGCAGATTTAGGGAAAGAGATTTGCGCGCGGGTAGAAAGATATTGTGCTCTGTAGATTCTCAGGGGTAGGCGAAAATAACTCGGCGCGCTCCGCGGGCGATTTTACGCTTAGGAGTGGTTATAAGCCTAGGAAATTCTCTTTAGCGGGTTATACTGAGGGCGAAAATTGTATAGGGTTTCTCTTTTTCTTTTTTTAATGGATTTATTATTATAAAACTCATAATTGAATAGACCGGAAGAATCCCGTGGTAAACGGGTTTGTGTATACGGTAGAGAGAAAATTTTTGCGAATGGAAACGAGGTTTTTATATGAATAACAATGAAGGTTGGCCGCCGTTGACCGGTGATTCGAATTGGGGAGAGCCACCGACTCCGCCGACTCCAGAATCCGCGGATAAGGCCGCTACATCTACTGCAGACAATATCTCTGCAGATAGGGTGCCCGCACCTGCTGCTGGTATGCCTGCGTCCGTTCCGGATTCTGCTGATGTGGCGGCTGATATGCCAGCTGATAGGCCAGGTGCAACCGCAGCGGAGATGCCAGCCGATTCGGAAATAGATAGTTCGCTACCATCTGCTACTGCAGAGAATGAAGAAAATACCTCTCCAGATAATGCTACGCCGCAGCCGATATTGGCAATTCCGCCTGTGAAAAAGCGGAAAACTCCTAAGCATCCTAGTTGGGCAGCTTTGCTAGCTATGACAATAGTGGCAGCTCTGCTGGGTGGCGTCCTCGGAGTAGGGGTAATGACTTGGAGATATTCCGGTACGCGCCCGGTGCCTGCGGCCGAGGGAGAGCCTAGTGTAGAGCCAGTAGTAGAGTCCAAGGCAACTGCGCCAGATTGGCAAGCGGTAGCGAAAGCCGTCGGCCCTGCCACAGTGGCTATCGAAGCGCAGAAAGGTGAATCTGGCGCGGCCGGATCGGGAGTGGTAATAGATAAAGAAGGCCATATATTAACCAACCACCACGTAATCTCTGGAGCCGAAAAATTACAAGTGACTTTTAGTGACGGGCGTCTTTATGCAGCAGAAGTAGCGGGAGCAGATGCCGCTACCGACTTAGCTGTAATTACAATTAAGAATCCTCCGAAAGATATCACGGTAGCTGCGCTGGGTGATTCCTCGAAAGTGACAGTGGGAGAACCGGTAGCTGCCATCGGTAATCCGCTCGGATTGGCTTCCACTATGACCACCGGCATCGTTTCTGCTTTAGATCGGCCCGTGCAGACGGTTTCTACCGAAGGAATTACCGACGGAGAAGCAGCGCGCGTGGTTACTAATGCAATTCAGCTGGATGCAGCAGTAAATCCGGGGAATTCCGGCGGGCCAGTATTTGATTCCTCCGGGCGGGTAATCGGCATTGCCTCTTCTATCGCCACTACTTCCCGCGGAGCTAATTCGCAAGGCGGTGGCTCGATTGGGCTCGGATTCGCTATTCCTATTAATTTAGCCAAGCATATATCGCAGCAACTTATTGAAAAAGGAGTAGCTGAGCATGCCTATCTGGGAGTGGTGATTCGCAACGGAATCGCGGAATATTCCGGAGTCTCTCGGGTAGGGGCGCAGATAGAACAGATTGAACCGGGTACTCCGGCTTCTAAAGGTAAATTGCAAAAAGGCGATGTAGTAGTGGCCTTTAATGGCAAAAATGTAGTTTCGGCTGTTTCACTTACTGGTTTTGTGCGACAGTGCCAGTCTGGAGATCAGGTGACACTGACAATCGAACGCAACGGTGAGTTACAGGAGCTAGATATTACTTTAGCTACGAAGGTGGATAAAGAGTAAGTAATTATCTTTTCTACGAAAACAATAAACCGGCGGTAGGAAAAGCTACCGCTGGTTTATTTTGCAAATACTTTTGCTGTGAATAAATTGATTTAATTGTTAGTCTGGCCAATACGTCGTCATTAAAGATGCACCTGGAAACTATGTGTAAGTTCATGGCGGTAAATAAGGTAGCAGTGCCGGGTGCTGATGCCGATGGTACTTTTTATACGGATGCGCAATGAAGAGCCGAATTTTGCGGCGCCGCCGCCTCCGCCTCCGCCCGAAATTGCGCGTACCGGATTTGCCGGAGTGGGGCTGCTGGGTCTCACGGGAGTAGTTCTGTTGAGCGGAATCGGCTTATTGGCTACTCCGCGCCGTTTTTCCTAGCTGCGGGCATTTCTAAAGCCTGCAGGGCAGGGGCAAATTTTGCCTCCGTTTCCGCCAATTCTTTGCGTGGCTGTGAATCAGCCATAATTCCCGCTCCCGCCCAAGCGCGCGCCCGAGTCGGAGAATCTACCTTTAAGCAGCGCAGAGCCACACACCATTGCCCCCAGCTATTTCCTGCTATCCATCCGGTCGGGCCCCCATAGCGCGCGCGTTCACCTGCCTCGATGTCTTTAATGATTTTTAGAGCCGCCGGGCGCGGTGCGCCGCCGAGTGCGGCAGTGGGATGAAGTTTTCCGAGTATATCGAAAATAGAATAATCGGCTTGTAAGTGAGCAGTTATATCGGTCGCCAGATGCCAAAGATTGGGGAGCTCTAAAACGTAGGAGAGTCCGGCTTGCGCCTGAGTCATTTCGGCTAGTGCGGTGAGAGCAGAATTTACTGCGTATTGGTGCTCTAATTGGTCTTTAGCGGAATTTTCTAGCTGCTCTGCCTCTCGCTTTTCTGCTGAGTTAGGCGATGCTTTAGGTAGTGTGCCGGCCAGCACTCGGCACTTGAGAAGTGGAGAAGGCATCATTTGTAGCGAATCAGATGTGGTGCCGGATAAATCGGCTCCAGCATTCTCTAAATCTTCCGCAGCGCTCTCTAAATCAGCGGCAATAAGCATTTCCGGGCTGGCGCCGATTAATCCATCTACTGCAAAAGTCCAAGTGGAAGGATAGGTGGTGTGCAGAGAATGCACCAAGCTGCGTTCATCTAGATCTTGTGCTTCGATATTGAGCATGCGCGCTAGCACTACTTTGCGCGCTTCTCCGGCGCGAATCTTTTCGATTACGTGTTCTACCTGCGCCATCCATTCCACTGAGCTAGGTGTCTCCCATATTTTTTCAATAGTGGCAGTTTTCCAAGGTGACTGCGGCGAAGATGAATCAGGGGCGCAGAGTCGGAGGAGATGTAATAAATTACTGGCTTCCGGAGCTAAAGGTTGGGGATGCTGGATATTTTCGATTCTAGTGAGCCAGGCGGTATTGCCTCTTTTGGCCACCAATACTTGCGGAATAATGAGAGTAGAACCGGCTGGAGAATCAGGGTGAAAAGCAAAGGATCCAAAAGCAAATAACCCACTGCCCGGTAGCTGAGTGTCATCATCTACCTGCGCGCATTTTTTCACTGCCTCCCACCAGTTTGCGGCGGCAGTAAAACGACTCTCTGGCGTATCAGCCGCCTGGAAAGAGTAGTTAAAAGTAGCTGCCACTCCCGCGCCTATTGTACCGTCTTCTGCGCGTAGCCAAGCTAGCTGGTGGTGAGGTGCAGTTAATAATTTACTCAGCGGCGGCAGAAAATTTAATTTCGTGGTTATTACTCTAAGATTAGGTATTGTAAGCACAGTAATTGATGTTACTTCTGAAAGTTGAAGAATGGGTAGTAAAAGGGCGACGTTGGCAAAAGATCCGCAAGATGTGGCGGGAATGTTCGATATGGTGGCCAGTAAATATGATTTAATGAACGGCATTCTCACCGGTGGCTTAGTCAAGTATTGGAGAAAAAAGACCACCCAAATGCTGCAGATACGCCCCGGAATGAAAGTTTTAGATTTAGCAGCCGGTACGGGTACTTCGGCGCAAAACTATGCAAAAACCGGTGCAGAGGTGGTGGCCTGTGATTTTTCACCAGGGATGATTGCCGAAGGAAAGAAACGCTACCCACATCTACATTTCGTAGAGGGAGATGCGATGAATTTGCCTTTTGCGGCGGATACTTTCGATGCAGTAACTATTTCCTATGGGTTGCGTAATGTGCACGATCCCGCTTTGGCACTGCGGGAAATGCTGCGGGTGGCGAAACCCGGAGGGCGGATAGTGGTATGTGAATTCTCGCGCCCACAGAATGCGCTTTTTCGGGGCGTCTATAAAATTTTCTTACATACGATTATGCCGCTCATCTCGCGTTTCTTCTCTTCGGATGCGCAGGCTTATGGATATTTAGCGGAGTCTATTCTCGCCTGGCCACCCCAGCCAGAATTGGCGGCGTATTTAACGGAAGCGGGCTGGATGGAAGTGGGATATAAAAATCTTACGAACGGATTAGTGGCACTGCATTACGGGAAGAAAAAATAATCACTCGCAACCGTTATACGCAAGTAAATCATTACGTAAATAGCCAATGGGAGAGTGCAAATTTGGAGGCAAAAACCGTAGACTTACGGGGGTAGAGAAGTTACTTGAAACTCAAGTACACATATAAAGCGGGAGAGCGGAATGGTAGTTGCGTCAGCTGACGTAGTTATTACAGGGGCTGGTCCGGCCGGTTCTGCCGCTGCACATTATCTCTCTCGCTATGGGATAAATACCATTCTTCTAGAAAAATCCGAATTTCCCCGTGATAAAACCTGTGGAGATGGGCTCACTCCGCGCGCTGTTTCGGAGCTTATACGCATGGGATTTCCGATTCCGGAAGCAGAAGGTTGGGTGCGCAATTACGGTATCCGCGCCTACGGTGGTGGGCACACTATCGAGGTGCCGTGGCCAGAATTAGCTTCTCAGCCTAACTACGGAAGTGCACTCCCTCGAAAAGAATTAGATGAAAAGTTAGCTCGTTTTGCGCAAAAAAGCGGAGCAGATTTACGGGAGGGCTGCACCGTCACCGCTCCTATCCAAGATAAAACAGGGCGTATAACTGGAGTAAAGGTAATTCCCACCGCGGATAAAAAAGCTCCGGAAGTAGAAATAAAAGCTAAATTTGTGCTAGACGCAAGCGGGGTCTCTGCTCGTTTAGCGGTGGCCACCGGCCGAGAAAAGAATATGCGCCGCCCGATGGGAGTGGCGGTACGTACCTACTTCGCTTCCCCTTTGGCCAGCACCGATATGATGGAATCCTATCTAGAGCTGTGGGCAGGGGCGGCCGGTAAATCGGAATTATTACCCGGATATGGCTGGGCCTTTGCCGTCGGTAATGGATTAGTAAACGTAGGGCTGGGTTCGCTTTCTTCCACCGCGCGCCCCACCGGCATCAACTATCGAAAAGTATTCAACACTTGGATGCAAAATGTGCCGCCAGAATGGGGATTTACCGCGGAAAATCAGCGTGGTTCTCTGCAATCCGCCGCCTTGCCTATGGCTTTCAACCGCAAGCCCCACTACGGAGACGGCTTGTTATTACTAGGCGATGCGGGTGGAATGGTTTCGCCTTTTAACGGCGAGGGAATTGCGTATGCGCTCGCTTCGGGGCGTCTCGCGGCCGAATTCATCGCGCAGGCGCTGGGTAGAAATTCGCTGGCGGCGCAGGATCGGGTACTGCAGCAGTACGAAGCAGAATTGCGGGCAGAGCTGGGCGGTTATTATACTCTCGGAAGGATTTTTGCCGCGCTTATTGAGCGCCCGGAAATTATGCATCTCTGTGTAAAGTACGGCCTACCGCGTCCCGTTTTGATGAAGCTAGTAATGAAGCTGCTCTCCGATAACTACGACCGCCGCGGTGGCGATTGGATGGATAAAGTAATCACCGCTCTGACGAAGGCGGTGCCCAAAGCATGAACTATTTTTTGAAATTAGCTGAATTTTTACCCCGAGCGGTAGAATCAAAGGTGAATACACTACTAGAAAAGCAGGTACGCGCAGTATGAATCCTTATGTTCCTCTTTTAGTGATGATTGCAGCGGCAGGTGTCGTCGCAGTAGGTGGTCTGGTGGCTTCGGCAATTTTAGGCCCGCACAAATACAACCGCGTGAAAGTACTCAACTACGAATGCGGTCTGGAAGCTACTCCTAATGCGGGAGATGCCGGGCGTTTTCCGATTAAGTATTTTCTTACTGCCATGACCTTTATTATTTTCGATATTGAAGTGGTATTTCTTTACCCCTGGGCGGTATCCCACGATCGATTAGGGATTCCGGGGCTAATCGCAATCGCGACCTTTTTATTCCTCGTCACCGTTCCTTTTATTTACGAATGGCGGCGCGGCGGTTTGGAATGGAGTGAATGATAAATGGGTCTTGAAGAAAAACTTCCGCAAGGAATTGCCCTCACCACAGTCGAGAACGTACTCGGCTGGTCGCGCGCCCGCTCTCCTTGGCCAGTTACTATGGGTCTGGCCTGCTGCGCAATTGAGATGATGGCATTCGGAGCTGTGCGTTATGACGCTTCTCGTATTGGAATGGAAGTATTCCGCGCTTCGCCCCGTCATTCAGACATTATGATCGTCTCCGGCCGCGTAAGCCAAAAAATGGCGCCGGTAGTGCGCAATATCTATGACGAAATGATGGAACCGAAATGGGTAATATCCATGGGAGCGTGTGCCTCTTCGGGCGGAGTATTTAATAACTACGCTTTGGTGCAGGGAATAGACCATATTGTGCCGGTAGATATCTATTTACCAGGATGCCCTCCGCGCCCCGAGATGCTCATTAACGCAATTTTTGAGCTGCGCAACCAGTTAATGGAAAAGCAGCCGCTGGGGAAGAATCGTATCGAGATTTGCCGGGCGGTAGAAAAAGCTGCTTTAGAGGCGGAACCGCTGCATCTGCAGAAGGGATTATTGGCGTGAAAGAAATAGACGAAAATCTGGAAACGGTTACGGAAGATTCCGCCACCGCATCTGCAGGCGCGGAGTTTTTGCGCCGGCGGCAGGGCCTCTGGGGAGTGAAAAATGCCCCGGATACTACCGGCTTTTCCGGGCACGAAGAATCTGTATACATATCTGTTCCTGCTGAGCGCCCCTATGGCGGCTGGTTCGATGACGTAGTAGATGTCTTAATCGAATTAGCAGAAGAAGCTGGGCACCAAGCGGCAGAAGTAATTGAAAAAGTGGTTATAGACCGCGGGCAATTAGTAATTTTCGTGCCGCGGGAGCACTTACTCGAAGTAGCTCGTTATTTGCGTGATGATCAAGATCTGCGCTTTGAAATGTGCTTAGGAGTTTCCGGTGTGCACTATCCCCAGGATAAAGGGCGGGAATTGCATGCCTTCACGACCTTCTTCTCCATTACTCACAACCGGTTCCTCTCGTTAGAGGTGGCAGTGCCGGAATCTGATCCGCATATGCCGTCTTTAACCTCGATATATCCCGGAGCTGATTGGCCAGAACGAGAGGCTTTTGATTTATTAGGGATTATTTTTGACGGGCATCCCGGCTTAGCGCGTTCGGCAATGCCGGAAGATTGGGTCGGCCACCCTCTGCG
The DNA here is from genome assembly GCF_947253055.1 of uncultured Arcanobacterium sp. Taxonomy (GTDB): domain Bacteria; phylum Actinomycetota; class Actinomycetes; order Actinomycetales; family Actinomycetaceae; genus Arcanobacterium_A. The sequence goes on from NZ_CAMXYE010000013.1 coordinate 11,356, forward strand.
GAAAGATTATCCGCTCGGAGGAATTCCTGTGGAGTATAAAGGTGCCGTAATTCCGCCGCAAGACGTCCGGAGGGAGTACAACTGATGGGAAATAAAGAAATTTTTGCCACCAAAGCTGCTGACGATGCGCAAGCTGCCAGCTATCCCAGTTTCGAAGCTGTGGGCGGAGACTGGGCCAGTCTGGCAAAAGAAGCTGCTGAATTAGGTGAAGAGCACGTAATTATCAACCTCGGGCCGGTACACCCTGCTACGCACGGGGTGCTGCGGCTACAAATGGAGCTAGACGGCGAAAACGTAAAAGAGGTACGGGCTTCTACGGGGTTCCTGCATACCGGTATTGAAAAGAATATGGAATACCGCACCTGGACACAGGGAGTGGCTTTCTGTACGCGGATGGATTATGTGGCGCCGATTTTCCAAGAAGTTGCCTACTGCTTAGCGGTGGAAAAACTCCTCGGAATCACGGAGCAGATTCCCGCGCGGGCTTCGGCAATTCGGGTATTGCTCATGGAGCTCGGCAGAATCAGCTCCCATATCCTCGGTATTGGTTCCTTAGGCAACGAACTAGGTGCTACCACCATGCTCACCCTCGGTTTCCGCTGCCGAGAAGATATTTTGCGCATTATGGAAGATATCACCGGTCTGCGCATGAATAATGAGTTTATTCGCCCCGGCGGCGTGCTCGATGATATTCCCGAAGGAGGAATTGAATATATTAAAGAGCTGCTGCCGAAGATTCGCAACACCATTTCGGAGATGGAAAGTTTGACTATGGCCAACCCCATCTTCAAGATGCGTCATGAAGATGTAGCAGTTGCGCCGCTTTCAGCGCTAATGGCCCTTTCCACTACGGGAGCTTCGGTGCGTGCCGCGGGAGTGCCGTGGGATTTGCGAAAGACCCAGCCTTACTGCGGATACGAAAAATATCAATTCGATGTGCCGGTTGAGGCAAAATCTGATGCCTATAACCGAGTGAAGGTGCGGTACGCCGAATGCTATCAATCTTTGCGAATCGTTTACCAGGTACTTGACCAGCTGGAGCAAACGGCCGGCGAGCCATTCATGGTGAAGGATAAGAAAATTGCTTGGCCGGCTTGCTTGTCGATTAGCTCGGATGGGCAGGGGCAGTCGCCGGCGCATGTACAAAAGATCATGACGGAATCTATGGAATCTTTGATCCATCACTTCAAGTTGGTGACGGAAGGATTCCGAGTGCCAGCCGGGCAGGTTTACCAAATGGTAGAGCATCCGAAAGGTCTATTAGGGGTACATCTGGTATCTGACGGGGGCACGCGGCCTTTCCGGGCACATTTCCGGGACCCCAGTTTTAATAATATTCAGTCTTTGAATCTTCTTTCAGAGGGCGGATTGCTCGCTGATACAATCGTGGCGCTCGGATCTCTCGATCCGGTGATGGGAGGAGTAGATCGCTGATGGCAGATAACTATTCAGCTAATTACGCACCGGAAGTGGAGGAACGGCTGCGCTCTGACGCAGAAGCAGTACTTGCCCGCTATCCGCGTTCTCGTTCGGCTATTATGCCTTTGCTACATCTCATCCAGTCCGAAGACGGCTTCTGTTCGCCGCGGGGTATCGCCTTAATAGCGGATATCTTGGACCTTACGCGCGCTCAAGTATCGGCAGTAGCCACTTTCTATTCGCAGTATCGCCGGCATCCAAATGGTGAATACAACGTCGGAGTGTGCACCAATGCGCTCTGCGGAGTAATGGGCGGAGATATTATTTGGAATGAGCTGTGCAGCCACTTAGGGATTTCCGATAACGAAACCACCAGCGATGGAAAAATTACGTTGGAAAAGCTGGAATGTAACGCCGCTTGCGATTACGCACCGGTGATTATGGTCAATTGGGAATTTTTCGACAATCAGACTCCGGAATCAGCGAAGCAGTTGGTAGACGATATTCAAGCCGGCAAAGATATTAAACCTACGCGCGGCCCGGATAAGGTACACACTTTCAAAGAAAATGAGCGAGTACTGGCCGGATTCGAAGATGGCCATGTGGATGAAGGCGGTCTGCCCGGCGATTCTACTTTGCGGGGTCTAAAAATTGCCCGCGCCAATAACTGGACTGCTCCTCGTAAAGAAGGAGGGGAATTGTAATGGCTGAATTTACGAAGCCAGATTTACTAGCTCCCGTATTGAGCGATTACTGGGATCTCGATAAGTCTTGGACTATTGATACTTATCGCCGGCACGGGGGATATCAAGCTATAAATAAAGGCTGGGAATTACAGGCACAAGATCCGGCTGCTCTTACTAATTTAGTAAAAGAATCCGGGCTCCGCGGCCGCGGAGGAGCGGGATTCCCCACTGGATTAAAATGGTCGTTCCTGCCTCCGCAGGACGGTAAGCCACGTTATTTAGTGGTCAATGCGGACGAATCCGAGCCAGGTACTTGTAAAGATATTCCAGCTTTGCTCGCTAATCCGCACTTGCTCTTAGAAGGCATGATGCTTTGCCTAATTGCAATTGGAGGGCATCACGGCTTCGTATATCTACGTGGCGAAGTGGTGCACGTATATAGGCGTCTTCTGGCGGCCGTACGGGAAGCGCGCGCGGCGGGATTACTGGGTAAAGGCCTAGGGCCCAACCACGATTATGATTTAGATATTACTGTGCATGCGGGAGCCGGTGCCTATATTTGCGGCGAAGAGACCGCTTTGCTCGACTCTTTAGAGGGATATCGTGGTCAGCCTCGGTTGAAGCCGCCTTTCCCGGCAGTGGCTGGTCTATTCGCTCGGCCTACCGTAATCAATAATGCTGAATCAATTTCTTCGATTCCCGGTATTGTCAATAACGGTGCCGAGTGGCTGCAGAGCATGGGAGCAGAAACAAAGAACTCGCGCGGGCACGGTATTTTCTCCGTGTCTGGCCACGTGCAGCATCCGGGGCAATTCGAAGCTCCTTTCGGTATCACCGTGCGGGAATTACTAGATATGTGCGGCGGTATTCGCGCTGGGCATCAGTTAAAGTTCCTCACTATCGGAGGATCTTCTGCTCCGCTCTGGACAGCAGATCATTTAGATGTGCCGCTCGGCTATGAAGAAGTAATGGAAAATGGTTCCATGCTGGCTACCCGCGCTATCCAAGTATTCGACGAGACGGTATCCGTATTGCGAGTAATCACGCGCTGGATGGATTTCTACCAGCATGAATCTTGCGGAAAATGCACCCCGTGCCGGGAGGGCACTTTCTGGATGCGCCAGATTTTACACCGTCTTGAAGCCGGAAAGGGGCAGGAAGGTGATGTGGATTTGCTCTACGAAATCGCGAGCAATATTCAGGGTCGCTCTTTCTGCGCACTTGGAGATGCAGCTTCTACTCCGGTCAAATCGGGAATTGATTTGTTCCGGGACGAATTCGAAGCCGGCTACCACACTGCGGCAGCCGAGATGTTCCCGATTGAAAAATCGGTAGTTTTTAGCGAAGTAGGTACCAAATGACGGCAGAAGTTCAGCAAGAAATGGTCACTATAAAAATTGACGGCAAAGAGATGTCGGTGCCGAAAGGCACGCTCATCATTCGGGCGGCGGAAAAAGCAGGTGTGCATATTCCGCGTTTTTGTGATCACCCACTTCTCAGCCCCGTAGCTGCTTGCCGCCAGTGTTTAGTGGAAGTAGCTAGCCCGAACCGACAAGGGGTAGTGGCAAAAATGCCGAAACCGCAGCCGGCTTGTTCCACTATGGTAGCCGACCAAATGGAAGTATATACGGCCGCTACTTCGGAAGTTACGGAAAAGGCACAGCGGGGGGTAATGGAGTTCTTACTCATTAACCATCCGATGGATTGCCCGGTTTGTGATAAAGGCGGAGAGTGCCCCCTACAGAACCAAGCTCTTTCAGATGGGCGCACCACTTCGCGTTTTATCGATGTAAAGCGCACCTATCCGAAGCCGATTTCCGTATCGGCGCAGATTCTCTTAGATCGTGATCGCTGCATTCTCTGCCAGCGTTGTACCCGTTTCTCAACCCAGATAGCGGGAGATGCTTTTGTGCAGCTCCAAGGCCGCGGCGGAGGCACTCCAGGTTACGAAGTGCATCACGGTCTGCACGGTTCGCAAATTGGGAATTTCGATGGCGGCGTACTCGATTTTGCTTCCGCGGATGCCACTTCCGAATCGGCAGCAAATGAATATGCGGGCTCGCGCGGTTTACCAGGAATTGCGAGTGGTTATTGCGCTGGCCCAGTTGGTGCAGCCGAATCTGATGTGAATGGGCATCCTTTCGTCTCCTACTTCTCGGGAAATATAATTCAGATTTGTCCGGTTGGAGCTTTAACCTCTGCTTCCTATCGTTTCCGGGCGCGGCCTTTTGATTTAGTGTCTGTGCCTTCCGTGACTGAGCACGATGCTTCTGGATCTGCAATTCGCGTAGATTACCGCCACGGTAATGTGCTGCGGCGGCTAGCTCTAGAAGATCCGGAAGTGAATGAAGACTGGATTACCGATAAAGATCGTTTCGCTTTCCGTTGGCAGAACGGGGCAGATAGATTGCGTTCTCCGCGCGTCACCGGTTTGGAAAACGCTTCTTGGTTTGCCGCCGTAGACGCGGCAGCTACGCAGCTTCGTAAATCACAGCGGGCAGGCGTAATTATGGGGGGGCGTTTGCCGCTAGAAGATGCATATGCCTATGCGAAATTCGCCCGCTGCGTCCTCGGAACTAACAATATTGATTTCCGTACTCGCGCGGGAAGCAGTGAAGAAGATGCTTTCTTAGGAGCAGTAGTAGCTGGTCAGGGGCAAGGAGTTACCTACTCCGAAATTGAAAAGGCTGGCCATGTGCTATTGGTCGGGCTGGAAGCCGAAGAAGAATGTGGTTCTATTTTCTTGCGTCTGCGGAAAGGCGTATTGGCAAAGAGCACTTCGGTATCAGTAATTTCTACTTTTGCTACGCGGGGCACAGCGAAGATGGCAGCGCGTTTCTTGCCCGCCCATCCGCAAAAGGTAGGCGCTTTACTAGATTCCATCGCCGAAAGTGCCAGTGCTGATTTAGGGAATCTTTATCAAGATCTTACGCAGCCGGAATCGGTGATTCTGGTCGGAGAGAGAGCCGGAGATACTCCCGGAGTACTGAGTGCACTCTTGCGTTTGGCAGCGCGTACCGGTGCCCGCTTAGCGTGGGTACCGCGGCGAGCTGGCGATAGAGCTGCAATCGAAGCCGGCGCTATGCCTAATTTATTACCAGGTGGCCGGCCGGTAGCAGATGCAGACGCCCGAGCAGAAATTGCCCAGGCTTGGGGTGTGGAAGATTTGCCTGCTGCTTCGGGTTTGAATACCGAGCAGATGTTAGCGGCAGCAGCTGCCGGTGAATTAGATACGTTAATTCTGGCGGGAGTAGAACTCACCGATTTACCGGCCGGAGCTGCTGCAGCTCTCGAGCGGGCTTTCGTAATTCAACTTGAAGTGCGCGATAGTGATACCGCAGCTTTTGCAGATGTACTCTTCCCCGTGGCTCCGCCGGTAGAAAAGGGTGGAACCTTCATTAACTGGGAAGGAAGATTGCGTCCCTTCGGTCAGGTACTCACTTCGGTGGCAGAGCCAGATCGGGTAGTGCTAAACGATATTGCGGCTGAAATGGGAATTGATTTACGGCTCGCTTCTCTGGAAGCCGCTGTAAAAGAATATACGGCGCTTCCGCGCTGGGCAGGAATTCGTATTGCCTCTCCAAATGTAGAAGCAACTCCGGTTAATGCTTCCGGAATTGTGCTCTCTACCTGGAAGCAAATGCTCGATGGTGGTGCACTACAGGGCTTCGAGCCTTATTTGGCAAATACTGCTCATAAAGCGGTGGCGCTGCTTTCGCCTGCTACTGCGCAGCAAGCGGGAATTACCTCGCAGCTGCGTCTGCAGGGCCCGGATGGTTACTTAGAATTCCCAGCGGTGCAAGTAGATATGCCCGACGGAGTAGTATGGGCGCCGCAGAACGCGGTTGGCTACTCGCTATCCTCTATCGGATTGAGGGCAGGAGCGGTAGTTACGCTAGAAAATGTCGAGGTGGCAAAGTGAATACAGCTACGAATCAGATGATTGCCGATTTTTCGCAAGATACCTGGTGGATATGGGTATTAAAAGCAGCCTTTATCGTACTGTTTTTAATATTCTCCGTTATCTTCGCCTTGTGGTTTGAGCGGCGTCTCTTGGCGCGGATGCAGAATCGGCTGGGGCCTAATACCGTAGGTCCTTTCGGTTTGCTTCAGTCTTTCCCAGATGCGATTAAACTTCTTTTCAAAGAGGACTTTAACCTGAAAGGTGCGGATAAGGTCGTCTACCTGATCGCTCCGGCAATTTCGGCTCTCTGTGCTTTCAGCATTATGGCAGTGGTGCCGCTCGGGCCGGGGGTATCTATATTTGGTATTCAAACCCCCTTGCAGCTCACTGATTCTCCGGTGGCCATGCTCTTTGTGCTGGCGATTGCGGCCTTGGGCGAATACGGATTAGTACTCGGTGGTTGGTCTGCGAAATCTACCCTGCCACTCTACGGTTCGGTCCGTTCGGCCACGCAGATGATCTCTTATGAGTTGGCGCAGGGGTTATCCTTAGTGACGGTATTTATCCTCAGCCGCACAATGGCCACTTCTGGAATTGTGGCGGGGCAGCAAGAGCTCTGGAATGTACTTTTGCTGGGTCCGGCTTTCATAATTTATTTCATCACTATGTTCGGTGAGGCAGGGCGTTTGCCATTTGACCTTATCGAAGCAGAAGGCGAAATCGTAGCGGGTGCTCACCTGGAGTATTCCTCCATGAAATTCGGTTGGTATTACCTTTCGGAATACATAAATATGTTGAACCTGTCGATGCTCGTCACCACTCTTTTCTTTGGCGGTTGGCGCGCGGGCCCCTTGCTTACGAGTCTGTTCGGATTCTGGGGTGGCGACCCCAATACGGGTTGGTTGCCCATGTTGTGGTTCCTTATCAAGACTTGGCTTTTCGTAGCCGTATTTATTTGGGTACGTGGTACGCTGTTGCGCTTCCGTTACGATCAATTTATGAAACTGGGCTGGAAAGGCTTAATCCCAGCGGCCCTGATTTGGCTCACTCTCGTGGGATGCGTATTAGGGGTGAATATGACGCTGGGTATTAACGTGCAAGCCGTCATGCTGATACTTTCGATTGGTTATTCAGTAATCCTCTGCATTTGGGGATTAGGAGATGATCGCTTACGGCCTACGCAAGCGGAGCTAATTAAGGCACGCGAGCAGGAAGAATTTGCTGGTTTTGAAAATGGTTATCCGGTGCCGCCGCTTCCTGGGCAGCATCTTCCCCCTTCTGTACGAGCGGGAAGAAGGAAAAATTATGCAGATGCAGAAGCTGCGGTAGAGGAGGTTAAGGATGTCTGAAGAGTATGAGTTTCAACAACCAGATAAAGCTCTGTACAGTCCTAATAAAAAAGGGCCACTCGGCAAGCTGCTTGCTCCAGTAGCCGGATTCGGGGTCACTTTCACTACGCTTTTCCGCCCCACGGTGACGGAGCAGTATCCTTTTGAAAAGATTCCGCCGCGCCCGCGCTACCACGGTTTACATCGACTGAACCGCTATGCAGATGGTTTGGAAAAGTGTATTGGCTGTGAGCTTTGTGCTTGGTCATGCCCCGCCGATGCTATTTATGTGGAGGCAGCTTCCAATACGCCGCAAGCACAGTATTCTCCAGGAGAACGCTACGGGCGGGTATATCAGATTAATTATCTGCGCTGTATATTCTGTGGTTACTGTATCCAGGCTTGCCCGACTCGTGCGCTGACTATGAGTACGGAATTTGAGATTGCCGGGCAGCATCGGGAAGAAATGATTTATGAAAAGCAGGATTTGCTGGTTCCGCTGGCAGAAGGAATGCTCAATCCGCCGCATCCGATGGTGGAAGGCACTTCTGATGCAGAATACTACCGGGGGCAAATTACTGGCCCCACGGAAGCGCAGGTAGATTGGGTGCGCCAGCACCGTCCCGGCGATGAATCTATTTCTACGGCCGTCACTGCTGGTACTGAGGAGGTAAGAGCCTGATGATGCCGAATTTAGAACCTTTAGAAATTTCGCTGGGCGAAACGATACTTTTCGCTCTGCTGGCTTGTTGTATGGTGCTGTGCGCTATTTATGGCTTACTTATTGCCCGAAAAGCGGTATATACAATCATTTCGGTGCTTTTCATTATGGTGGGCTTAGCATTTATCTACACCATGCTCGAAGCGCCTTTTATGGGAGTGGCGCAGGTGGTGGTATATACCGGCGCAATTTTGATGATGTTCCTCTTCGTATTGATGCTCATCGGAGTGGATTCCGCGGATTCTCGGCATGAAACTTTGCCAGCTCCGCGCCCGGTAGCCATTCTGGGCGGGACGGGTATTCTCTTCGTCTTAGCTGCAGTAGTCTGGACTTCTACCTATCCAAAATCGGCTGGTTTAGCAGCTGCGAACGCGGAAACAAATCCGTTCGGCGTAGCGCGGCTAATCTTTTCTAACCATATTCTCACCTTGGAACTCACTGGCACGCTTCTAATAATTGCTGCTCTGGGTGCCATGACTCTTACCCATCGGCAGCGTATTAATAAACGCATTACGCAAGCTGATTTGGCCGAAAAGAAAATTAAAGATTTCATAGAGCAGGGCGAGCATCCGGGAATTAAACCCAATGCGGGTGTGTACGCCGAATCTAATTCTTCTACCAATCCGGCGCTTACTGCTTATGGAGAGCCGCTGGAAGGTTCGGTAAATAGAATTTTGCAGATTCGCGGGCAATCGCGGAGCGTGGAAGAAATTTCGCCCGAGACGGTAGCGCGTATTTCTGCCGGTCAGGTACCTTCTGGTCCCGCTACTTATGGAGTGGTAGGCAGGAGCACTCTTCCGGGAATGCCGGGAGAAAAAGCCCCCGTATATCCGGCAGAATTCGCTGCGGAGGCGGAGAAAGCAGGAGCCGCAGAAGCGGAGGAGCAGAAATAATGAATCTCTTGTATTACGTGATATTAGCTCTAATTCTCTTCGTAGTAGGAGGAGCTACCGTACTGATTCGCCGCAATGGCATAATTGCTTTGCTCGGCGTGGAAATTATGCTTAATGCCTGCAATTTGGCATTTATTACCTTCTCGCGGATGTGGGGAAATTTAGAAGGGCAAGTATTTGCTTTCTTCGTCATGGTAGTAGCCGCCGCGGAAGTGGTAGTGGGATTAGCAATTATTGTCACCATATTTAAGACCCGCAGGTCGGCATCGCTTGACGGTGTGAACCTGATGAAGAATTAAGGAAGCAGGTGTAATTATTTTGATTACGGAACTTCTTCCCACTGCTCCAGCAGCAATGCCGGCTGTGGGGGCGATTAATCTAATTTGGCTAGTAATTGCGATTCCACTGGCCGCATGCGCTGTTTTACTTCTAGCTGGAAAAGCAGCCGATAAGTGGGGGCACTGGTTGGCTATCGCCGCTGCGGTTTGCTCATTCGGTATCGGTCTAGCCGCTACTCTGCAGTTGGCTGCGCTCGATGCCAATGCGCGCATTCTCGAATCCACTCTTTTCACTTGGGTGGCGGGCCCGGATATGGTGGTCGATTTCGGCACGCGCGTAGATCCGCTTTCCCTCACCTTCGTCATGCTGGTGACCTTCGTCGGCACCTTAATCTTCATCTACTCGGTAGCCTATATGGAGCATGACCCCGAACGGCGTAAGTTCTTTGCATATCTGTGCTTCTTCGTAGCTTCCATGCTCATGCTGGTATTAGGGAATTCTTATTTGGCGCTTTTCCTCGGTTGGGAAGGCGTAGGCCTGGCCTCTTATCTATTGATTTCTTTCTGGAATCAGGTACCTGAGTATGCCACTGCCGGTAAGAAAGCATTTATTATGAATCGCGTTGGCGATTTGGGAATGCTTATCGCCATGATGGCCATGGTAAGTAACTTTGGTTCAGTGAACTTTACCGATGTGAATGCCGGTCTAGAAAGAGCCTCCTCGGGGCAACTGACCTTTATCGGTATTTTCTTGCTCCTGGCTGCCTGCGGTAAGTCGGCGCAATTCCCCTTGCAAGCCTGGCTGGGAGACGCCATGGCAGGCCCAACTCCGGTATCCGCTCTTATTCACGCGGCCACTATGGTGACGGCAGGTGTATATTTGATGGTGCGTTCTGGGGGAATTTACACCGCAGCTCCGGCGGCGGCTCTCGCAGTGACGATAATCGGTTTAATAACTCTGATATTCGGAGCAGTAGTTGGTGCCGCAAAAGACGATATGAAGAAGGTACTGGCCGCTTCGACGATGTCGCAGATTGGATATATGATGCTGGCGGCCGGCTTAGGCCCGGTAGGCGCTACTTTCGCTATTTTCCATTTGGTTACGCACGGTTTCTTCAAAGCCAATATGTTCTTGGGCGCCGGCGCCGTCATGCACGCCATGAAAGAAGAAGTAAATATGCGGGGCTTCGGTGGGCTCGGTAAGCATATGCGCATTACGCGCGCTACTTTCCTCTGTGGCTATCTGGCAATTATTGGAGTGCCTTTCCTTTCCGGATACTATTCCAAAGACGGCATTATTGAAGCTGCCTTTACGGGCAGTGGAATTCGCCCGTGGATTTACGGATTGATTACGGTACTCGTAGCCGGGCTGACTGCTTTCTATATGTCGCGCCTGTGTTTCATGATTTTCTTCGGAGAAGAGCGGTGGGAAAAGCAGGGGGCAAATGCTCACCATCCGCACGATCCTTCCCCGTTCATGTGGGTACCGATGGCTGTATTAGCTGTTGGATCACTCGGTATTGGCGCAGTTTTGAATTACGGCGGTTTCCT
>NZ_CAMXYE010000014.1 GCF_947253055.1 uncultured Arcanobacterium sp.
TGGCTGAGCTATTCGCGCTGGCTGAGCTATTCGCGCTGGCTGAGCTATTCGCGCTGGCTGAGCTATTCGCGCTAGAAAGATTCAATTTTTTGTACTTCTACCTGGAATTCTTTTCCGTTCGGAGCGGTGTAGGCAGCTTTATCTCCTACTTTTAATCCCATAATCGAAGCCCCCAAAGGAGCAGATTCCGGATAGACGGGAATATCTAAATCAGCGGCCGCTTCCCTCGACCCCAGCAAAAACTTTTTCTCTTTTCCGTTCACCACCGCGGTGATAATTAAACCGGGCGCCACCACTTCCGCCGAGGTGGGTGCTTCCCCTACTTCGGCGTGCTCCAGCAGATAGGTGAGTTCCTGAATTCGCCCTTCCATCTTCGACTGTTCCTCGCGAGCTGCATGGTAGCCGCCGTTTTCGCGTAAATCTCCTTCGGAACGTGCCGCCTCAATACGAGCCGCAATCTCAGTGCGTCCGGTGGTCTTTAGGCGCTCCAACTCTGCATTTAAGCGGTCGAAAGTACTCTGTGAGAGCCAAGTTGTATCTGCCATCGCTTTCTCCTCTTACTCCGCCGGCTATATTCTGCTTTATTCCGCGGGAAGCTATTTTTCCAGAGCAGCTATTTCTGCCCTGCCGCCTGTGTGCTTACGAATACTCAATAATAGAACGTTAAAAAAAGTTTTTCTACTTATCTATTTCCTCCTTCCACATTTCTGGTCATTTACATTTCGGGGTGGTTCTTATTTCTTGCGTGCGTTATTTTCGGGTGTTCGTTATTTTTCTGGTGTGTGCATTTTTGGATATTCACCTTTTGGGCGTTCACCTCTTCGGCGTTCGCGCAAAGCAGCTTGGGAGGAGAAAATTGCGAAGAATCGGCAGGGTGGATAGAGTTTCAGAGGAAAGTAGTAGAAATTTGTGAAAGATAGATAAGCTGAGGAGAATAATTGGCTACGGAAAAACGCCTGCTCGTTGTACATGCTCATCCCGACGATGAAGCGTCTAAAGGAGCGGGCACGGCGGCAAAATACGCTCAGCAGGGGCGCGTGCGCATTGTGACCTGTACGGGTGGAGAGCGGGGAGATATTCTCAACCCGTACCTAAAAATTACGCCGGAACTGGAGCAGGATTTAGTGGAGGTACGCCGCGGAGAAATGGCGGCGGCAGCGGCTGCTTTGGGGGTAGAGCACACTTGGCTCGGATTTATTGATTCGGGATTACCTACGGGAGATCCCTTGCCGCCGGTGCCGGAGGGTTCTTTTGCGGCGATTTCGCTAGATGAACCAATACGGCGTCTAACGGCAGAAATCAGAGAATTTCGCCCGCAGGTACTTATTTGCTACGACGAAAGCGGCGGATACCCGCATCCAGATCATATTCGAGCTCATGAAGTAGCTGTGGGTGCCTATCGAGCGGCAGCTGATGCGAATTATGCTCCTGAACTGGGAGAGCCGTGGCAGATTACAAAAGTCTACTACGATATTTCGCTTTCGCGGCGCCGTATGCGCGCCTTGCATGAGGGACTGCTGGCGCGAGGGAAAGAGAGCCCCTTAGAAGTTTGGTTTACGCGACATTCACATGAGCCGCGACCGGAAGAACTCCCTGCTAGTGCGCGTATAGACGTAGCTGAGTTTTTTTCGCAACGCGATGCGGCGTTACGTGCGCATCAGACGCAGATTTCTCCCGATAGTACCTTTTTTGCGGTGCCACGCGATATAGAGGCAGAAATTTGGCCGTGGGAAGAGTTTCATCTCGCTTTTTCGCAGGTAGGAATGCCGAAGGAAATGGAAAGTGACCTCTTTGCCCGTATAGCAGAAATCGAAAGCTAATTTACCGCGGCGAAGATTTTCGTCTACTGGGTGCACATTCTGTTTACTAGGTGCAGTTTTCGTGTACTAAGTGCTTCGTGTACTAAATGCTTCGTCTACTGGATGAGGGATGCACTTCCCGTTATTGGATAGCACAGAGGGCTAACCAGATGGCTACAGCGTGGCAAGCATAGCCAGCTACCGTGCCGAGATGGAAAAATTCGTGGAATCCAAAATACTTGGGCCAGGGGTTGGGCCAGCGGAATGCATAGCAGAGCGCTCCGATTGTATAGGCTAAACCGCCGGCAAAAAGTAACCAAACTACGGCGGGGTGGCCATTTCTCCAGAAATCCGGCAAAAACCAGAGTGCCACCCAGCCGAGGGCGATATAGAGAGATACGTAGAGGGCGCGCGGTGCATTCATCCACAATATGCGCATAGTCATCCCTACTATGGCTCCTATCCAGACTATGCTCAACACTAGCCGAGCGCGCGCGGGAGTAAGTAGCAGCACCGATAGCGGTGTATAGGTACCGGCGATTAATAAAAAGATATTGGAGTGGTCGAGGCGGCGGAAAATTCCCCATACTTTGGGGCTCCAAGTGCCGAGATGATAAGTAGCGGAGCAGCCAAATAGTATTAGCCCAGCTAAACCGTAGATAGCTATAGCTACGTGTGGGGCAGTGCCGGCGGCGAAAATAAAGAGCAATATCGAATTAGCGAGCGCTAAGGGAGTAGCGCCTAGATGAATCCAGCCGCGAGCTTTAGGTTTTGCTTCGTCGGGAGTGCGCGACATCTTTTTCCTCTGTTGTAGTGCTTAGTATATGCGTCCAGCCTTTAGAATACGCTTCTCTTTCTATACGGTAAACCGGAGCTGCCGGGGTAAATAATAGAGAAAATAGACAGTAAAAATTACTTGTTTCGCAACCATCGTCTTAAAATAAAAGATAGAGTGAAGCATACTTATTTAGCGCTGAAATGAGAGGAGCAAACAAGATGTGGATTCCTAATTTTGTGTACTCTCTCTATGAGCACAGCCTTATCCAGCAGATCGATAAAACTAATATCCCGCAGCACGTAGGAATTATTTTAGATGGAAATCGCCGGTGGGCAAATTCTCTCGGTATGACTGCCTCAAGTGGGCATCGCAAGGGTGCTTATCATGTGACGGAGGTGCTGGAGTGGTGCGAAGAAGCGCATATTAAACTGGTGACTCTCTGGATGCTCTCTACCGATAATTTAAAGCGAGCTGAAGCTGAGCTAGCGGAGTTGCTCGATATTATCGCTGATCTGATAGAGGATATGGCGAAATCCCAACGGTGGGAGTTGCGAGTACTCGGAGATTTAGATCTATTGCCGCCGGAAATCTCGGCGCGGATAAAAAAGGCCGTCGCCGCTACTTCTAGTGGCGGGAAAATGCAGGTAAATGTAGCTATCGGCTACGGGGGGCGGCAAGAAATCACCAATGCGGTGCGCAGATATCTTTCGGAGCAGGCCGCGCAAGGTAAAGAGCTGGGTGAAGTGGCGCATTCGATTACCGTAAGTGATATTACCGAGCATATGTATACCCGCGGGCAGCCAGATCCGGATCTAATTATTCGCACTTCGGGAGAGCAAAGATTAAGCGGATTTTTGCTGTGGCAGACGGTGCACACGGAGTTCTATTTTTGCGAAACTTTCTGGCCAGATTTTCGGCGCACCGATTTCTTGCGGGCTTTGCGCGATTTTTCGGCGCGCGAACGCCGCATGGGCGCATAAAATTAACTATGTGCCTACCGTGAATTTTTAACTTTGTGCCTACCGTGAATCTACAGCGAATTTACAGCGCGCCTACGGAGTAATCTTCTGATTTAGCGGAAATTTCTTTCCGAGTAGGTAAGTGTTCTCCGTACTGGCTGAGAGAAATTCCGGCTGCGGTAGCTCCGTAAGAACCTAAGGATACTAATGCTGCCTTGGAAAGATTGCGAATACCGTTTATTTCTTCTCTTCCGAGCACGCTGAGGCGTGCTAAACCATCAATAAATGCCGCCATAAGAGAATCTTCAGCCCCGCTTGAATCAGCTATCCGCACTTCGGCACTCGGAATAGTGATTTGGTGGCGCGAAGTGTAAAGCTGTAATCCGGATTCGTGCTGGGAGATTAGCGCTAAAGAGACGCCTTTTGCCAAAATTTGCTGAGCTACTTTTTCGAGGTTATTTTCTTGGTAGAGAATAGCTAAATCTTTTGCCTGCGCTTTTAATACGTCGATAAAAGGTAAATAAGATTCGAATTGAGCGCGTAGTTGCGTGGAGTTCTTTTCCGCATCCGCTGGCAGATTTAAATTATAAGAAATAGTGGCATAGGGGTGATACAGCTTTATCCACTCTGCGCTCGGGGTGGAGATATTTTTGCTTGACGCAGGAGCATCTTCGCAATAAGAATTTGCTTTACTCGATTCGATATGCACGAGAAGTGGCGCAGCGGTGGGAATATCCGCCCGCGCCGTGGATGGATTGTAAATTTTTATCGCATTTTCTTGGCAATATTGAATAATTTGGGTATTTAACTCCGTATTTTCTAAAGCTGGGAGCAGCAGAGAAACTGCCCGCCCGAGGCGCGCTAAGCCGGTAGCTATATTTAGCGAAGTCCCGCCGGTAAGTGGAGCAGATTTTTCCCAAGCCGCAGCTGTAAAAAGCTGTGGCGGATCTTCTCCAATGACGAGAAAAGTCATTCTGCTACTCCGTCTGAGTTAGGTACTCCGTCTGGGGCCATTGCCTCGTTTAAATTTTCCGCTTCGGCGCGCGCTGCTTCGAGCCGGGCGCGGGCACTATCTAACCATTCTTGGCAGCGCTTCCCGAGTGCTTCTCCCAGTTCCCAGAGTTGGAGCGAATCTTCCAAAGAGATATTTCCCGCCTCTAAACTCCGCACTATTTCCGCTAATTTATCGCGTGCTTCTTCGTAGCTCAGCTGCGCTATTTGGGATTCTAGAGCTTGGGTACGTGCTGATTTAGCCGCCCCCGCAGATTTAGTTGTTTTTGCAGATTTAGCTGCCGCTGCTGATTTAGTTTCTCCAGCTGCTGGCGCTGCTTTAGAAGGAGAATTATCTCCGGGAGTAGTTTCCATTTTTAACTCTCTTCATCTGCTAGTACGGATAGGGAAATTTTCCCATCATAGAGAAGGGCAGCAATATGTGTACCGGGTATTGCTTCCGCCTGGCGGCATAAAATTTCTCCACGATCTTTCTGAAGAATACTGTAGCCGCGTTTTAACGTAGAACTTGGGGACAAAGTCCGAAGTTTCGCTAATTCGGCCCCAATCTGGGCATTTTCTTTAGTCAATATGTGCTCACAGCTAGTGCGAATACGAAACAGTAAATTTTCTAAGTGATCGGCACGCGGAACCAATAAAGCCTGGAGCGGATCCTGCAATGTGGGATGGCTGCGCAGCAGCAGCTGTTCATTTTCCGCTCGGGCGAGCTGGTTTTCCATAAGTTGCCGGCCTGCCGCAAGTGCCGTCTGTATTTTTTCAGTCTCTTCCGCTACATCTGGCACCACTCGCCGCGCTGCATCGGTAGGAGTGGATGCTCGTACATCTGCCACATAGTCTAGGAGTGGATTATCGGTTTCGTGGCCAATAGCAGAAATTATTGGAGTGTGGGCTTGGGCGGCGGCGCGCACCAGCATTTCTTCAGAAAAAGGCAATAAATCTTCCACCGATCCGCCGCCGCGCGTAATGATTATTACCTCTACTTCTTCCTGCGCATCGAGTTCTTGCAAGGCCGCAGTGACTTCCGCAGCGCAAGATTTTCCTTGTACCGCCACTTCTCTAATTACGAATTGGGCAGATGGCCAACGGGCGGTGGCATTCACCAATACATCGTGTTTTGCTTTGGCGTTTCTTCCGCAGATTAATCCGATGCGGCGCGGGAGAAAAGGGAGCGGCAGTTTTCGCTCTGGTGCGAAGAGGCCTTCGGCGGTGAGGCGTTGTTTCAGTTCGGCGATACGCGCCAATAAATCGCCTAAACCGACTGGGCGCACTTCGCGGGCGAAAAGTGTAAAAGATCCATTTACTTCCCAGTAGTCCGGCTTTGCCAATACCACTACCCGTGCCCCCGCTGTGATATCTTTCGGCAGCCCGGAGCTAAAGATTTTTACCGGTATTGAAGCTTTTTCCTGTAAATCAGCTAGTTTAAAAAATTGTACTTTAGCGCCGGGGCGCGGGGTGAATTCTAAAATTTCTCCCTCTACCCAGCAGCCCGGCATTTGCGCAATATATTCGTGAATTTTTGCCGAAAGCAGGCGCAAGGGCCACGGATGCTCGGCGGTGGTTTGCATAGCGAGGGGTGGTAACCCAGCTGGAACCGGTACAGAAGTATTCACTCTTCTATTTTTACCTTAAAATAAGGCAGTAATCTTCTTCTTGGGTGGCAATTCCAGAAGAGAAATACAGGAAACACTCCGGCAATAGTAGGCTAGAGGTAGATATTTGAAAATAAAGAGAGGGCAATAAACTATGAGTGCAGAAGAGATTTCTTTAGCGGGAGCTTCTGCTTTTCCCGCAGAGGTGCCTTCTGCTGGTTCGGCGCAGGAAAAGAAAATACTTCTCGCCACTCCGCGCGGTTACTGTGCGGGAGTGGATAGAGCAGTAGACGCCGTAGAAAAAGCTCTGGAACTCTACGGAGCTCCTATCTATGTGCGTAAAGAGATTGTGCACAATAAATTCGTGGTAGAAACCCTCTCCCGCCGCGGAGCAATTTTTGTAAACGAAACAGATGAAGTCCCCGAAGGGGCGCGAGTAGTTTTTTCTGCCCACGGAGTGGCTCCGCTGGTACATAAACAGGCAGAAGCGCGTAACTTATTGACTATCGATGCCACTTGCCCGCTAGTGACTAAAGTACATAAGCAAGCTATTCGCTTTGCTGATTCGGATTACGATATTCTCCTCATCGGCCACGAAGGTCACGAAGAAGTAGAAGGTACCCAGGGGGAAGCTCCTGATCATATTCAAGTGGTAAATGGCCCAGCAGATGTAGATAAGGTGCAGGTACGTGATGAAAATCGGGTGGTTTGGATATCGCAGACTACGCTTTCCGTAGATGAAACCATGAAGATAGTGGAGCTATTGCGGAAAAAGTTTCCGAATCTGATTGATCCGCCCTCCGGAGATATTTGCTACGCTACGCAAAATCGGCAGGGAGCGGTAAAAGAGCTAGCCGCCAAATCAGAAGTAGTGATAGTGGTCGGTTCAGCCAATTCTTCTAATTCGGTGCGGTTGCGGGAAGTTGCTTTAGAAGCCGGAGCGGAGCGCGCCTATCGAGTGGATAAAGCAGACGAATTACAAGCGGAGTGGTTCGCGGGAGTGCAAGCAGTGGGGGTCACCTCGGGAGCTTCCGTACCAGAGATACTCGTGCGGGAAGTGATAGAGCACCTGCAAGAACTCGGCTATAGCGCCATAGAGAATATAAAGACGGTGCAGGAAGATGTACGCTTTTCTTTGCCGAAAAATTTACGGGCGGATTTGCAGCGCGCCGGAGTGCAAGTAGATAAACCGCATCGCCCGCGCGCCAAAGGAGTGGAAATATCTAATGCGCGCAATGCGCCGCTGTAGGGATTGCAGAGATACTCACTGCGACTCTGGAGGTAAAAATTCATCCATATTGATTAGGCGAGTTTGAGATTTCTCGCCGGTAATTCGCGGTAGATAATCTGGCAGTTTCGCCGTGGAATCTTCGAGGGAAGAAAATTCACGTGCCGTTATCAGCACTCGCTTTTCTAAAGAAGCTACTGCATTATTGTATAGCTTTACAGACTTACCTAAGTAGGATCCCAGCTTCTGTAGATGCTCCGCCATCGTTGCCAAACGCTCTATTAGAGTGCGCCCTAGTTCTACAATTTCTTTTGCTTCCGCATTGACGGCTGCCGTGCTCCACACCGAAGCTACTGCTTTTAGCAAAGCTAGTAATGAACTTGGAGAAGTGAGCAATACTCCGGCGCGCATAGCATCTTCTAGGAGGGCAGCGTCTGCCA
The DNA here is from genome assembly GCF_947253055.1 of uncultured Arcanobacterium sp. Classification (GTDB taxonomy): domain Bacteria; phylum Actinomycetota; class Actinomycetes; order Actinomycetales; family Actinomycetaceae; genus Arcanobacterium_A. The sequence goes on from NZ_CAMXYE010000014.1 coordinate 7,805, forward strand.
TAACTGCCTGCGATAGTAGAGCTTCGGAAGGGAGGAAAAGTACCGTGATTTGCGGTGAATCTGGAAATTCACCCGGATAATTTCGTTTTTTTAATTCGGCGATGTGGCCACGCAAAGCCTTGACGTGCTTTGCTAGAAGTTCATTTCTTTGCGCTTCGGCGCCTATTTCTGGCAGAGCTTGCGCTTTTAGATAGGAAGTGAGTGGCACTTTTGCGTCTATAGGCAAATGCACATTTCCCGGTAGGTGTACCAGCACATCAGGGCGCTGTTTTGAATTTTCTGATTTTCCGGCTTGGGCGGAAGAAGTGAAATTACCGCTACTCTTTTGAGCTGCAAAATCTACGTGCTCCAACATTCCGGCCGCTTCGATAATGCGGCGTAGTTGTATTTCTCCCCAATTACCGCGCGCAGAATTAGATTGCAGCGCACTCTGCAGGGCATTGGCCGTACGGAAAATTTCATTATTCGTCTGAGCGCTTATCTCGAGCTGCTTCAACATTTTTGCATCCTGGGTAGCAGTGTACTCATTTAGGCTATGCACCCGCTGGCTAACTTCCCGCAATTGCTCGTAAATTGGCTCTAAGCGCTGGACTACTCCGCTATCAGCTTTAGTGCGGGCTTCTAAACTGCGTTTTTCTATTTCTAACTGCTCGAGCTTTCCGTTGAGGAGAATCTGCTCTTGCTGGCTGGCCTGCAGCTGCCGCTGTAAATGTGCACTCGCCTGTGCAGTGTGGAGCCTTCCGCCTAGGAATCCGAGCGCTATGCCGCAGAGGAGGGCAAAAATTAATATAAATCCGAGAAAACCAATACTTATTTGCATATTTCTATCGTAGAGAGCAGCTCCGAAAAATTTTTTGCATCAGTTTGCATCAGTTTGTGGTGTCGTCTCCATTTCGGAAAACTGCGTGTGGGCACTAGAATACCTATGTGGCTTTAACAATAGGTATTGCGGGACTCCCGAATGTAGGAAAATCGACTCTTTTTAATGCTCTTACGCGCGCTACGGTATTGGCGGCAAATTATCCTTTTGCCACTATCGAGCCGAATATCGGAATCGTGCCGCTGCCCGATGCGCGCCTGGCAAAGTTGGCGGAGCTATTTTCCTCTCAGAAAGTAGTGCCGGCTACGGTGTCTTTCGTAGATATTGCAGGGATTGTGCGGGGAGCTTCGGAAGGGGAAGGGCTCGGGAATCAATTTTTGGCTAATATCCGCGAAGCAAATGCGATATGCCTCGTCACCCGTGCTTTCCAAGATCCCGACGTCACCCATGTGGATGGAAAAGTAGATCCGGAATCAGATATCGATACTATTTTGACGGAGTTGATTCTCGCCGATATTCAGACCCTGGAAAAGCAGCTCCCGCGGTTAGAAAAAGAGCGCACCGGGAAAAAGATAGCTCCGGAAGTGGTGGAAACGGCGCGGGCGGCTTTAGATATTCTCGCGGCGGGGCGCCCAGTGCGGGGAGAAGAGCTCGACCCAGATATCTTGGCCACTTTCCAGCTGATGACGGCGAAGCCAATTATTTATGTATTTAATATGGACGATGCCGGTTTGGCAGATAGCGATTTGCAGGCAGAATTGCGCGCACTGGTGGCGCCGGCGGAAGCAATTTTCTTAGATGCACAGTTCGAGGCCGAGCTGGTGGAGTTGGAAGAAGACGAAGCGCGCGAAATGCTCGAAGAATCTGGGCAAAGCGAATCCGGATTAGATAAATTAGCGCGGGTAGGCTTCCATACTTTGGGGCTGCAAACCTTCTTGACGGCCGGCGAAAAGGAATCTCGCGCTTGGACTATTCATAAAGGTTGGACGGCTCCGCAGGCTGCGGGAGTAATTCACACTGATTTTGAGCGAGGCTTCATCAAGGCAGAAGTGGTTTCTTATACCGATTTAATCTCCTATGGCTCTTTAAACGAGTGCCGGGCACACGGAAAAATCCGGATGGAAGGTAAAGACTACGTAATGCAAGACGGTGACGTAGTCGAATTCCGTTTCAACGTCTAGAGCAGTGTATTGCGCCTTAAGCGCGGGCAGCTTTCTCTATTAAAGTAGCTGGCACATCGCTTGCAAGCACTGGATCTGCGCACGGATCGGTAAAGAGCTTATCTCCGAGAATTCGCTGCACGTAATCTAGATCCTTATCGCCGCGCCCAGAGAGGTTTACTAAAATGTTCAGTTCCTCGCCCTTTGCTCCGGCTTCTTCTGCCACTTGCAGAGCATAAGCTAGGGCATGGGAACTCTCCAAAGCCGGTAAAATTCCTTCTTTGCGGGTTAGAATTCGGAAAGCCTGCAAGGCTTCACTATCGCTAATTCCCACATATTTTGCGCGGCCGCTATCCATTAAATACGCGTGCTCGGGGCCCACTCCCGGATAATCTAAACCGGCGGATACGGAATAAGATTCTCCCACTTCCTCCGGAGTATTGCCGCGCAGCACGTAAGAGCGCGATCCGTGCAAATATCCCACTTTTCCGCAGTTCAGCGGCGCACCATTTTTCGGAGTATCCAATCCAGCTCCAGCCGGCTCTACGCCTACGAGCTGCACTTTCTCATTTCCGGGTTTATCGGTGAGGTAATCGGCAAAAGCTCCAATCGCATTCGAGCCGCCTCCTACACAAGCCACCACCATATCGGGTAATCTTCCGGTATGTGATTGCATCTGCTGGCGCGATTCGCGCGAAATCACGGCTTGGAATTCTTTTACTAAAGTGGGGAACGGGTGTGGGCCACAGGCAGAACCCAACACATAGTGGGTGCTAGCCAGATTTTCACACCAATCTTGGAGAGCCACATTGATTGCATCCGCCATCGAGCCACCGTGTGCACTCTGCACCGGCACTACTTCGGCACCCATCATCTTCATGCGCAGCACATTCGGTTGCTGACGGGCGATATCGGTATCTCCCATATAAATAGTGCATTTCATATTGAAAAGAGCAGCGACCATAGCGGTGGCGGTGCCATGCTGCCCAGCGCCAGTTTCGGCAATCAATCGCGTCTTTCCGAGGCGGCGAGCAATAAGCGCCTGCGCAAGTACCTGATTTCCTTTATGAGCTCCGCCGTGGCAGAGATCTTCCCGCTTGAGGAAAATGCGCACTTTTTGGCGAGCGGCACTGCTGAGGGGTAAATTGCGGCATTCCGTGATAGGAGTGGGGCGGCCTAAATAATTTTTTTGGAGCCGGCGTAGCTCCGTCAAAAAATCTGGGCTTTCCAGTGCATCTACGTAAGCGCGCTCTAATTCATCGAGTGCGGGCAATAAAATTTCGGGCACATACTGCCCGCCGTATTCTCCAAAGTAAGCGGGTAAAAGAGTTTTTCTGTGTTGGGTGGAGTTTTCTTTAGTGGAGGTTTCCATGACTGCCTTTCTTGTCTGTTAGAGAGCTGCGCTGCGTTCTGAGCTGGCCGCCGAGGCAGGATTTTCGGATATAAAAAAGACCCGCCAGGAGCTTTCAGCTTCGGCGAGCCAGATATGCGCTCTTAAAGCGACCCGCCGTTAAGCGAGCCACCACCAATTCATGCGCATTTTCAACATACTCATACCGTAGTTGCTATCCGCCGCAATATGCAAATCGGAAATTTTATGTGATACAAGTAACTGGAGCCCTAGAGTCCGGCCGCATCTAATACTTTTACGGCTTCCGTGCGCCCCAACTCAATCAGCTCTGCCGCTCGATGGTAATCGAGATCGCCTACTAAATCACGGGGAAATACTACGGTCGCCGTCACCGGATTAGCCGCTGCCCGATAACGCCCAATAATTTCTTGCATAGATTTCAATGCCATATCTGCCACTTGCATCATGCCGAGACTATCGGGCAAGCGCATCTTCTCCGCAGCGTCTTCACTATCTTGAATTTCGGAAATAGAAGGCGCTTTTACCTCATCGGGGACGGGAGTAGATTCTTCTGCGGTGCTGCGCCGAAGCTGCGGAAGCACATCTTCCATAGTGATTGGTTTTTCTTCTTCTTCATCTTCTGTATCGTTAAAGAACAGGCCAAAAGCGGTCTTTTGGAGGCTCTCGATGCTTCCCTGCGCAGCGTCGATAGCGCGCGAAAGCAGCGAATCTTCTTTTTCTAAACTCTTTTTCAGCACTTCCGCCGGTGGTACTTTTGCCGGGCCAAATAGATCTACAGCAATAGTGGCGTCAGAAGTGATTGATAAAGTGGGCTCTACCGGTACCGGATTCAAAACTCCGCCGTCAGTGAGCAGGTAATTCCCTATCCGCACCGGAGTAAATACAGTCGGGATGGAAATAGAAGAACGAATAGCTAAATAGAGCGGGCCATCTTGGAACCACACTTCGCGATGCGTGAGCAGATCTACGGCCACTGCAGTATAGGGCACCTGTAAATCTTCAATATTCACCGGGCCGGTAATTTCTTCTAGCGCTTCCAGCACCTTAGTGCCTTTAATCAATCCTGGATTGCCAATGGTGATATCGAGGAGTCCGCGCACATCTGATTTCGTTAAAGACGCAGCCCATTCATGCAGCTCTGGCAGTTTTCCAGCCGCATAAATTCCTCCTACTAAGGAGCCCATAGATGCGCCAGCTACACTCACAATTTCATGCCCGCGCCGCTCAATTTCCTCGATTACGCCGATATGCGTCCAGCCGCGCGCTCCTCCGGAGCCTAAAACTAGTGCTACTCGCATTTTCTCCCCTAACCTAGTGGTATCTCTTAAATCAGGCTACTCGTTTGGAGAGGTTCCGCCAAGTACTTTACTTAATTTAGTACTTTACTTAATTTAGGTTGCATCTGGGGTGGGGGAGTTATTCTGCAGGAAAATTGGGCTGCGCTTGGGAGTGGGGCTGCGCTTGCGGAAATTGTACTGCCAGTGCTGCTGGTGAATAATCGATATCGGCCGTACCTGCAAAGCGATGATAGATATACTTCCAAAGGCGGGTTTCACTAGCCGCCATCTCGGTATTGCGGGTGAGATAACGTAAGGTCAAGCAGACGCCGTTCCCATCTACCCACATCGTCACCTGCGGGAGCAGATTGCTGTTGAAGAATTCAGCTTGGCTCTCGAGGCGCTCTTTCTGAGCGTGATCTTTTGCCACTAGTAAATCGAGTTCTCTTTTTCCGGCAGCCTGCAAGATAGCGAAAGCTTTTTCCAAATTAGATTGGTGGGTGATAGGGACTTCTAAATCTCTCCACACATACGGAAAAGCATTGCTTTCATTGGCGTAGCTTCCATTAAAAATACTGCGATTGGGGATGTGGATCAGCCGACCGGTCGGCGTGGCAGTATGCAGCCAGCCGCGCACTTCGATGAGGGTTATTTTAAAGAGGCTTATTTCTTCGACGTCGCCATATGCACCGGCAATTTCAATGCGGTCGCCGGCGGTAAAAGGTTTCACGGTGCGGATATAGAAAAAAGAAAACACTTTTACAATCAGTTCTCGCATGGAAAAAAGCAGAATTACCGCTAAGATCACGGCAATTATGAAAAGTGAATTCAGGGCGTTAAACCATAATAAAATGATGCCTAAAGCTGCGCCGATAGTAATAGCAAGCACGGCAATTCGGCTCACGCGCCGGCGTATTTTTTCATTTGAGAACACTAGACCAGCGGCTTTATAGGCAAAATGCCTGATAAAAAATATTATCCCTAGCAGCAACGCAGTATAGAGAATTTTTTCGGCCGGATTTCCGGAAGTGTCTATTGCTTCCCCAAGATATTTAATAAAATCTTCCCACACCCTTTTAGTCTAACAAAATAACTCTTCGCCGGTAGTTGCTGCCTAATTGAGCGGCTGGTGGGTAGGGATTACAGGAGATAATCGGGAGGGGAGCTGCTTAATTTGCTTTTTATAGAGGTGCGCGCGCGGGTTATAGAGGTGCACGCGCAGGCACGCGCGGGCGCGTTAAAAGCCTAGACTAGGCATATGGGAATTCTTATTAGACCCGGAGATATTACGCAGATTTCGGTAGATGCAATCGTAAACGCCGCCAACTCTTCTCTCTTAGGTGGAGGCGGGGTAGATGGAGCAATTCATCGAGCGGGCGGGAAAGCAATTCTCCAAGCTTGCCGCCACTTGCGGGAAACTTCGCTTCCAGCTGGTTTACCGCGTGGCCAAGCAGTAGCTACTACTGCCGGTGCTTTGCCTGCCAAGTGGGTAATACATACCGTAGGGCCGGTATATTCGCAGAAAGAAGACCGCAGCTCGATACTGGCTGCCGCTTACCGCAATTCTCTGCTCGTAGCAGCAGAATTAGGTGCACGCCAGGTGGCTTTTCCTGCTATTTCGGCAGGAGTATACGGCTGGCCTTTGGCGGATTCGGCTCGAATTGGTTTGCAGAGCGCCGCCCAATTCTTAGCCGCTGCCCCCGCCGAAGGTGCGGAGCAAATGACGATAATTTTCGTACCTTTCGGAACTTCCGCTGCAGCGGTATTTCAAGAGGTTGCCGCTCAGCTCGGATTGGCAACGCGCTAGGTGGCTAGAGATAAGTACTAGACGCGAGGACTAGAAGCGAAAACTAGAGATAACTATCTAGGAGCTTATTCAGGGTAGCGGAGGGGCGCATCACAGCCTGTACTTTTTCCGGATTGGGGAAATAATATCCACCAATATCAGCGGGTTTCCCTTGTACCGCCAGCATCTCAGCGGAAATCTGCGCCGCATTTTCTGCCAAGGCGCGCGCGAGCGGCGTGAAAATCTGAGCTAATTCCGCATCGTCTTTTTGGGCAGCTAAAGCTGCGGCCCAATAGATGGCAAGCCAGGCGTGGGAACCGCGATTATCGATATCTCCGAGCCGGCGGGCCGGAGATTTTCCGGTATTGAGCAACTCCGCTATCGCAGTATCCAGTGCTGCAGCCAGCAGACCTGCCCGCTTATTTCCAGAAAATTCTTCTACTCCCCGCAGCGATTCTGCTAAGGCGAGAAACTCCCCCAAGGAATCCCAGCGCAAATAATTTACTTCTAGTAGCTGCTGGACGTGTTTGGGAGCTGATCCGCCTGCTCCCGTTTCAAAAAGCCCGCCCCCGGCCATGAGGGGCACTATGGAGAGCATCTTTGCCGAAGTGCCTAGTTCCATAATCGGGAAGAGATCGGTGAGGTAATCGCGCAGTACATTACCGGTGACGGAGATAGTATCTTCTCCGCGCCGAATTCGCTCTAAAGTCGCTTTGGTGGCTGCCACTGGATCTAGAATCTGAATATCGAGATTAGAAAGGTCGCTTTCTGCCAGTATCTTTTCCACTTGCTGGCGAATCTCTCTATCGTGCGCTCGCTGTGGATCGAGCCAGAAAATCGCTGGCGTCGCGGAGAGGCGCGCCCGTTTCAAAGTCAGCTGTATCCAGTTTTGGATAGGAGCCGCTTTGGTGAGGCAACTCCGGTAAATATCTCCAGCTGCCACCGGTATTTCCAATAACGTAGAATTACCGGCTCGCACTACTACGCGGCCGTTCTCCTTAATTAAGAAAGTCTTATCGTGAGAGCCGTATTCTTCTGCTTTTTGTGCCATTAAACCAACGTTGGGTACGCTCCCTAATTTTGCCGGATCGAAAGCTCCCTGCGCTTTACAGTCGTCAATTACCGTTTGGTACACCCCCGCGTAGGAAGAATCGGGAATTACGGCGAGGGTATCGGCGCTTTCTCCGCGTGAATTCCACATCTGCCCAGAATTGCGAATCATAGCGGGCATCGAAGCGTCGATAATTACATCTGAGGGTACGTGCAGATTGGTAATTCCGGCCGTGGAATCTACCATCGCTAATTCCGGCCCCGCTGCTGCCTCGGCAGCAAAAGATTGCTTAATCTCTTCTCCATTTGCCAGCTCTGCCAGCCCCGCAAAAATAGCTCCTAAGCCTTTTTCGGCGTCCAATCCGGCATTCGCGAGCGTCTGCCCGTAGGTGGCAAAGGTGTGGGGGAAGAAAGCCTTTACGGCGTGGCCAAAGATGAGCGGATCCGATACCTTCATCATGGTGGCTTTTAGATGCAGCGAGAAAAGTAAATTTTCCGCTTTTGCAGCTGCTATCTGTGCGTGGAGAAAATCGTCAAGAGCGGCAGCTTGCATAGCCGAAGCGTCAAAAATATCTCCTGCGCCGGTTTCTATGCCGCCGCGTAGTAGTTCTTCTTTCCCGTCTGCAGCGATAAATACAATATCCAGAGATTGCGGAGAAGTGAGTGTCACCGATTTTTCATTTGCCCGAAAATCGCCGCTGGCCATAGTAGCTACGCGCGTGCGCGAAGAATTTTTCCATTCTCCCATTCGGTGGGGATGTTGCCGAGCAAAATTCTTCACCGCCTGCGGAGCGCGTCGATCGGAATTACCTTCGCGCAGTACTGGATTCACAGCGGAACCTTTTACTGCATCGTAGCGTCGGCGAATTTCCTTTTCTGCACTATTTTGGGGATTTTCCGGGTAGTCCGGCAAGTCGTAGCCACAGCTTTGGAGCTCTTTTATCGCCGCTAGAAGTTGTGGAAGTGAAGCAGAGATATTGGGCAGTTTAATGATATTGGCCTGCGGAGAGCTCGTTAGCTTTTGCAGAGCCGCTAGAGCATCTGGGCGCTGGGCGGCGGGCGGCAAGAAATCGCTAAAAGCAGCTAAAATCCGCCCCGCCAAAGAAATATCGCGCGGGCGAACTTCGATATCCGCCGTCTTCAAGAAAGATTTAACTATTGGTAGTAAGGAGGCGGTGGCCAGCATAGGAGCTTCATCCGTCAAAGTGTAATCTAGGTAATCCATACGTAATCTTTCTTTATCTTTCTTTGCACTTCGCATACGGGGTGTGGCATTTCCTAAATCGACTTCATTCTTATCTCAAATCGACTTCACTCTTAAGTCTAAGAGTTTTTTGGCGGGGTGGCATTTTCGGTGGAAGAAAAATATCGGAAAATACCGACGATTTTTTGCTTACAAAAATAAGAAAATGTAAAAATAAATATTTAGAATGTGAGGCATTTCAAAAGGCTTTTGTGAAGTGTATCTAGTAACGCCAGAGAAACTAAAACTCACTTGTATTCGTTCCTTGATACGTGCTTAAAATGCGGTGAAGACAGCATTGAGGAGAATGCATGGAATTGTGGAAACCCGGAGAAGGAATCGTAGAATTTCCTTCCGGCAGAAGAGTAAGAGGCAGGTCTTGGAAAACGAAAGTAAGCCAAGATGCTTCTCTTTCGGTGGTGCTCACGACTGCTGTTGGCAAGGCTTTTTCTAATCACGGTGTACTGCTCACCGCGCAAGAAACAATCATGATAGATTGGCCGGATTATCGCCTGCCGCGCCGGCCTTCCCAAGCTGCTCGGATATTGCACGACGCGTGGGAACGCGCCGCCAGTGAAAGAGTAGAAATTACTTGTGGCGGTGGAGTAGGGCGTACCGGCACGGCGCTCGCGATTCTAGCTCTTTACGAAGGTATGGACGCTGAAGAAGCAGTAGAATTTGTGCGCCGCAACTACCACCCAGATGCAGTACTTTCCCACGCGCAAAGCGGGTTCCTGCGCGGATTCACCTATTATCGGGAAAGTCTAGACTGCGGCGCCTAAGTTATTAGGTTGTTGATTTTTAGCAGTAGTGCTAATTTGTAGTGCGCTATTTCTTTTCTCACTCCACAATCGCGCTTTATTTATCTACACGCTAAACTTAACTGCGAATACTTTCCGTATTTGATTTTTAGATTTGCTTTCCCATTTCGGTAATTGAGGAGATAATGGACGATTCCAAAGCTCAGACTAGTATTCCTGACGAAGAAGTTTTGGAATCCCTCTGCGCCTTAGACGTGGCGAGTGAAGAAATAGTAAGCTACGGAATTCATCCGCGGCAGTTCATTGAGTGGTACGGCCCGGCCACTGGGGAACTAGTAGTGCTAGTGCACGGTATATTCTCTGATGATTGCCACGGCTTGCCGGCGCTGCGCCCCGCTGCTCTTGCGCTCGGAGAAGCGGGATATCGAGTGGCGCTAGTAGAGTATCGCCGTGAAGCCGGCGATCCGAGCGTCACTCTGGAAGATACTCGTACGCTCGCGCGGCTTCCGCAATTGCTGGGAGCCACGTGGATTGGTTTTTCTTCTGGAGCAATACCGGTGCTGGATCTACTTTTTGGTGAAGACAGCACTGTGCGGCACGGAGTATTATTGGCGCCAATTATTGATCTGCGCCAAGAAGTAGAAGAAAACGGAATCTACGCGGAGGCCGCCCAGCAGTGGATGGGAGATACTCCGGAAAAGAATCCTGACCTCTATGCGCAATACGACCCCGCAGTCGCTTATGCCCGCCTCGGAGCAGATGCTTTTACTGCAGAAGGCTACCGCTTAGATATAATGCACGGCACCGGAGATCAGATAGTATCGGCGCAGCGCACCTACAATCTGGCAAAAGAACCTTTTAATATCGCCTTAGTGCCGGGAGCAAATCACTATGATTTAATTTGCCCGGGGCATGACGCCTGGATTTTATTACTGGGAGCCCTTCGCCTGCAAAATTCTGCCGAATAAAGGGTAGTTAGGCAGTTAGGTAGTTAAGAGATTTAGGCAGCTAGGGAAGTTAGGGCGCAGCGAGATAATGCAAAATCTGGATAGCTCTAAGGCAGATAGCTTTGAGATGAGTAGTTCTGCGGTGAATAGCGGAGTTACTCAGAGTGCTGCGCAGAGTGCCGCGACTAATTATGGAGTTGCACCTGCGGACTGTAATCCGGCTTATTCTTTAGAAAGAGCAGCCCAAGCGCGCCCACATCGGCCGGTAATTTATTATGAAGGTACCTGCTATAAAGCGGCAGAAGCTAATTTATTGACGCGGCAATTAGCGGAATTTTTATATGCACAGGGATTGCGCCCAGGAGCGCGTCTCTGCTTGATGGCGGCTAATTCTCCCTATCACTTATTTCTACATACGGCTTGCGCTCGCTTAGGAGCCATATTTGTGCCAATCTCTCCGCTGTCCTCGTTACCGGAGCTGCAAGCAATGTGGCGAGCTGCTTCTCCGTATTTATTGGTGGTAGATCAGTTGGAAAGCGCGGCGGGAGATTTGGCGCCGGCTTGGGAAGAATACTGCCGGCAGGCTTCTGGTGCTGCTTGCAGGCCAGTGTGGGAAATTTCCACTCTAGCTGCTGCTGCGCAGAAATATCCCGGCCAATTGCGCTCACTTCTGGCGGCAGAAATTTCGCAAAGTGCACAAGCTGCGCCGGCCGCGTTGAACACTTTGCACTACCCGCGAGACGCGGCGCTAATAATTTTTACTTCCGGCACAGCTGGGCAACCGAAAGCCGTGGAGCTTACGCACGGGCAACTTTGGTGGGCGGCCCAAAACTTTCGCGCCGGATTTGAGTATTCGCCGGCCGACGTAGAATTAGTGGCCGCTCCACTCACCCATATTGGCGGTTTCAACGGCACCACCCTCGATATTTTTTCGCACGGGGGCACCGTGGTGATAGTGAAAGAATTCTCCGCCGGTACAGTGCTGAAACATCTGCAGCGCTACCGGGTGAATATGATGTTTGGAGTGCCGGCTATGTACAGTGCGCTGCTGCAACATCCCGATTTTCCACATACAGACCTCTCAGCTTTCCGGCTGCCTTTAATAGGTGGAGCGGCCGCAGATCCGCAACTTTTGCAAAAACTAATGGCAGCCGGCCTTCCCATGTTAAACGTATGGGGAATGACAGAAACGGGCGGAGCTGGCTGCTGCCTGCCGGCTGATAATTTAGCGCAAGCTCTCGGATCTATCGGTCAGCCGTTTCCCTATATGGAAGGGAAAATAGTTGATCCAGAGACTGGCCAGTCAAGCCAAAGCGGAGAATTGTGGCTGCGTGGAGCTAATATCGCAAGTTCCTGCTGGCAAGATGGTTCCCTCACCGAAGCGGGCTGGTTGCCCACGGGTGATTTAGTGAAAATAGATGCAAACGGATTTCTCTGGGTAGAGGGTCGACTCCACAATTTAATAAATAGCGGTGGTGAAAAAATAGCGCCGCTAGAAGTAGAGAAAGTGCTTGCGCGCTACCCGGGGGTGCAAGAATGCGCCGTACTGGGAGTGGCGGATAGCCGGTGGGGAGAGCAGGTGGCGGCGGCGATAGCTTTAGAAAAAGATGCTGAGGCGCCGAGCCTAGAAGAAATCCAAGAATTCAGCGCGGCTTATTTAGCGCGTTATAAACTTCCGCGCCGCTTAAAAATTCTTTCCCAGCTTCCGAAGAGCCCCAACGGAAAAATTGATTATCGCGCCTTGAGAGAAGTTTTTAAGAGCAGCGATTCTCTCCCGCTATAAGGCGTACTGCTTCTTGCTGAGCGGGAGCAGTGCTTATATCGAATCCGGATGGAATAGGGAGATTCTTTGCTTTCAAAGCGCGGGCCCAGAGAGCTCCGGAGCGATAAGAAGAGCGCACCAGCGGGCCCGCCATAATTGCCGCAAACCCTAATTCGTAGCCAGCTTCTGTGAGGTCGATAAATTCTGCTGGTTTTATCCAGCGCGCCACTGGGTGATGGAGCGGTGAGGGGCGTAAATACTGGGTAATAGTGAGGATATCGCAGCCAGCTGCCCGTAAATCTTCCATCGCCGCGAGTACTTCTCCGGCTGTTTCCCCGAGTCCGAGCATTAAATTTGATTTAGTAATCAGCCCGGATTGGGCGGCAAAGGAAATCAACTCTAAAGAGCGCTCATAGCGGAAAGCCGGGCGAATTTCGGAAAAAATCCGCGGCACCGTTTCCAGATTGTGTGCCAATACTTGGGGGCGGGCGGCGCATACTTGCTCCCAAGCGGATTTTCCACCTCGCATATCGTCGATAAGCAATTCCACTCCGGTATGCGGCGAAAGCCGATGAATCTGCCGGCAAGTTTCGGCGTAGAGCCAAGCTGCTCCGTCTGGAAGGTCGTCGCGGGAGACGCCGGTAATTGTGGCATATTTCAGCCCTAAGTTTTGTATCTCGGCAGCTACCCGCTGGGGCTCTTCTTTATCGTAAAAAGTGGGCTTTCCCGTCTTAATAAAGCAAAAATCGCAGCGCCGCGTGCAGATATCTCCGCCGATTAAAAACGAAGCTTCTCTATCTTCCCAACATTCATAGATATTAGGGCAATTTGCTTCGCTGCAGACGGTATGGAGCCCATATTTTTGCACCTGCGTACGCATCTGCAGGTATTCTTTTCCCACTTTCGCAGTGGTCTTAATCCAGGCGGGCTTTTTTTCTAGCGGAATCTGCTGGTTACGAGCTTCGATACGCAGCAATTTCCGCCCGCCCGGAGCGAGAGATTTGGCGGACTTTTCTTCGCGCTCGCTCGCTTTATTTCTCTGCTCTTTAAGCATCTTTTGCCTCCCAAAGCACGCCAGTTTGCGGAGGAAAATCGATACTGTGCTGCGCTTTTTCCCATAACTGGCTCCACTGGGATTGCTCTATTTTCTTTAACTGCGCTCCCCGGCGGCGCGGAGGGAGAAAAGCTTGGTACCCGCTCGCCAATGCTGGCACCAATAAATCCGCTACTTCGGAGATTTCTGCGGTCACGCCGAGTTTCTCTAAGGAAATTACTCCGGCATCTGCCAGCCCACAGGGGATTATGCGGTGGAAATCTTCTAAATGGGTATTTACGTTGAGAGCCATTCCGTGCATGGTGGTATTGGCGGCAAACTTAATACCGATAGCGCAGAGTTTTTTATCTTCTTGCCCAGCCGTTTTTATCCATACCCCACTGCGCCCAGCTATCTGGCAGCTCTCCACTTTATAACTCTGCAGCGCGGTGATGAGGATTTCTTCGGTGCGGCGTACGAAGCGCACTACATCAGGCGGAGGTGCAGTCTGCAGAATCGGGTAAATTACGAGCTGCCCCGGGCCGTGATAGGTGACGGAGCCGCCGCGATCCATTGCCAATACTGGTAAATCGGTATCCGGCACATCTGCAGCGCGGGTACGCCGCCCAGCTGTATATACTGGCTGAGATTCCCAAGCGATAAGTGTATCTTCTGCGCCGGCGGCTACTTCCCGGTGTAAAAACCGTTGCAATTTATCCACTTCTAGATAAGGAAGTGGCCCGGCAGGGAGAAGATTGAAAATGCGCACGCGCCGATTCTAATCCACAAAGACACCCTTATGCACAGTTAGAAAGAACATCTGGGGGCAAAGGGGGCTTAACTGTTAAAATTGCTGCGGAGGAAAGGAAATTTATGCGATTGGAAAAACTGGGAGCGCTTTTTCTCGGTCTGGTCA
>NZ_CAMXYE010000015.1 GCF_947253055.1 uncultured Arcanobacterium sp.
ACCCACGACCCCTTGACCCCCAGTCAAGTGCGCTACCAAACTGCGCCATAGCCCGGATATTTTCATATCGACGAATATAAATAGTAGCAAAAACTGCGCTAAGTTCCAAAAGCTACGCCGCGGGTGCGGTGAAAATTGCGGAAAAGAATTCTAGAAGAAAATTTCCCAAGTGGATCGCCTAGGGAAAAGGGAAATTACTAATATGAAATTCTTTATCGCCTTCTCATTTTGGGGCTACTTGCGATAAAGTAGGGGAAGGCTAAGTTTTAGGAGGAGAGCGGAATGAGCGGTGTAGATTTTAATCTTAACGACGATGCTGAGTTTTCCAATTCTCCTGCTACTTCTCGGTTTTCTGGTGTTTTTCGAGAGCCGGAAGCACCTCTGCCGGTGCGCGGTTTAGATGCCGATGATCTTGCTTCTATAGATGCCCTGCCGGCTGATTCGGCGTTACTAATTGCGCGCCGCGGGCCGAATGCGGGAGCCCGTTTCTTACTCAATGCGGCGGAGACCACTGCCGGGCGTCATCCTAAATCAGATATTTTCTTGGACGACGTCACGGTGTCGCGCCGGCACGTAGTTTTTTTGCGTACTCCAGAGGGTTTCTTCGTGCGCGATAAGGGCTCACTGAACGGAACGTATCTAAATCAAGAGATAGTAGAAGAAGCTCCGCTAAATAACGGTGATGAAGTTCGTATTGGGAAATATCAGTTCACTTTCTTCTTATCTCCGCGGGCGGCGCAATGATTCTTCCTGCACAGCAGGCTGCCGCTGAGGTAGCTCTATCTTCTTATTGGCCGCAAGCCGTCTCGCACGATGCTTATCTGAAAATAGGCGAGGTGCTGGGAATTCTCAAAGCGGAATTTCCGTTTCTGGCGGCGTCAAAAATTCGCTATTTCGAAAGCCAAGGTTTACTGCATCCGCAGCGCACGGCTTCGAATCAACGGCAATTTTCTCCTGCTGACGTGGAGCGCTTGCGCTTTATTTTAGGTGAACAGCGCGATCGGTATCTGAATTTGCCGCAAATCAAAGAGATGTTGCGCCAGCTCGATAGTGGGGAAGTGGTCAATGAACACCCCGGAAAAATGCGCGCTCTCGGAGATAAAGAAATAGCAGCTCCTCGCCCTGGTACCCGCCTACATAAAGAAGAGTTAGCTACCCTGACGGGAGTTTCTATTGCCAAACTTGAAGAGTATCTGAATGCTGGCTTATTAAGCGCAGATGCGCGGGGGAGGCTGACTGCGCAGTCCATAGATTTAGTGCGCTATGCACAGATACTGGAAGAACGGGGAGTAGATATTCGTTTTTTGAAAGCTGTGCGCAACGGAGCTCGGAGCCACGCGGTAGCGATTCTAAACTCTTTGGCAATTGAGCGGGCGCGCAAATCTCCACTGGCAAAAGAGCGCGCTTTAGCAGATACCGCCGAGATTTCAGCCGCACTCAGTAATTATTATCGAGCCCAGCTATTGGAGAATCTCGACATCGAACTTCGCTAAAACTTAAAAAACAGCTTTAAGAAACGCAGGTGCGACACGCCAATTTCTTTAAAGTGTAATCGTTGAGTTTTTCCATAAATAGCTCTAGGCTGGAGAGGTAAATATCGGAGGAGGTTCGGGTGAGCGAGAATATGGCTAATAGTGAGGCTCGTCCGCAGCGTATTCAGCCCATGCTGTTTGGAGATAGATTACCGGATATTGATACGATGACCGGTTATCGGGGTCCGGCAGTGTGCCGCGCTATTGGAATTACCTATCGGCAGCTCGATTACTGGGATCGTACTGGCTTGGTGGTCCCAAGCGTGCGCTCTGCTACCGGTTCTGGATCTCAGCGTCTATATTCCTTCCGAGATGTATTAGTGTTAAAGCTGGTAAAGCGGCTTTTAGATACGGGTGTTTCCCTTCAGCAAATGCGTCTAGCTATTGAGCAATTAGCTGAGTATGGGGTGGAAGACCTAGCCAGCATTACGCTTATGTCCGACGGCGCCTCGGTGTATCTATGCACCAGTAATGACGAGGTAATCGATTTGATACAGGGCGGGCAAGGCGTATTTGGAATCGCAATCAACAAAGTGTGGAGCGATGTAGCAGGCTCTCTATCCCATCTGGAGACGGAGAGTTTAGAAAATTCGCCGGTGGTAGACGAATTAGCTGCGCGCCGCGCGGCAAAAATACAGGCTATTTAGCCCGGTATAGTTGTCTAGTTCGGTATAGCTATCTAGCTCGGTGTAGTCAGCAGATTTTGGATAGTTATTTATAGCTTCGGATAACTCTGCTATTTCAAAATTTGGGAGTTTTCCTTATAACTAAATTTCTGGGCGTCCGAGCTAGGGCACTCATAGGGATTTCTATTCAGTAATTGTTTAAGCCATTGTGGGGTTGCTCGTATTCGGCGTACTCATAAAGCCTCCTTTCTATATAGGAAGAGGAGTGGCGGCTCTAAAGATAAATCTAAGCACTGCTAGCAGGCGGTTCGTTCTCTCGTGCTAATTTGACATAATGTACATTATCGGATTGAAGGGAATTGGGTAGGACGTGTGCGATGGCTCGTGTAGCCCGCTGCACAAAGTAATTTTTGCCTAGATAAGTTATTATAGTTATGCAATTATTTTTTCGAAAAGTAGGTTTTATGGCTGAGCGCTCTCTGCGAGGAATGAAAATTGGCACCAACTCTTTGGAGTCAGATATCGGCGTTGCTTTTGTAGAGCGCCGAGAAGAGCATTATCAGTGCGAAAATGGGCATGATTTTATGCTCTCCTTTACTCTGGGAGCCGATGCGCCGCAGAAATGGAAGTGCAAATGCGGTGCCGAAGCCGATTTAATTAGTGGTGAAGGTACGGAGAGCGAAAAGAAGAAAAAACCGGTACGTACGCATTGGGATATGCTTTTAGAGCGCCGTAAAGCGAAGGAATTAGATGCGCTACTTAAAGAGCGCCTAGATTTGCTGCGTTCTGGCAATTTTTATCAGCGTCACTATTAAAATACGCCTGCTCTCTCTTATATTTTCGGCATTTTTTAGCGAGCTTTTGATTAGCAAGCTTTTTACTTAGCGAATTTTGCCTTAGCGACCTTTTAGAGTACTTTTTTTATTTTTCTAGATCAGCTAGCTTCTAGGGTATTCGCTAATTATTTTTTCTACTCGCTCTCGCTCTTCGCATGCGCCACCGCTCGGGGGTGAAAACTATATAGAAAAGCAGCGCCCCTCCCCCTAAATAGGTGATTATTGTGCGGATTTTATAGCTCTTAGTGGCAAGAGTGACGTGAGAATTCAGCGCAATTTCTTGAATTTGCGCTGCTGGTACGTCTAATTTGCTCTGGTAAAGTACCTTTCCACTTGGCGCGATTATGCCAGAAACTCCGGAAGTAGATACTTGCAGAGTGCTCTTTTGGTGTTCGGCAGCGCGAAATCTACTCATGGCAAATTGTTGAAAAGGCTCTCCAGAGTTGCCGAAAGAAGCATTATTAGTCGGGACTACGAGTAGCTGAGAATTCTTAGCTGCTTGAGCCACAATATTCGTATAGGCCACTTCAAAGCAGATAGGAGTGCCAATCTGTATCATCTGTGCCGAATTATTAGCGCGAGCCGGAATTTTTACTTGGAGCTGGGCGGGAGCAGAGCCAGGAACCATATCGGTAGAAATCTCTTCGGCAGCCGACACAAAGCGGGAAATAAAATTACGTAGCGGTAGGTACTCACCAAAAGGCACCGGGTGTTGTTTGGAATAACTATCGATAATTCCTGATTTGTCAATCGCTACGTAATCATTGGTGCGTACATTGGAAAAATAATTCTGCGTGCCAAGCAGTAAAGGAGCTGGAGCGATAGCTGATACCGCTTTTTCTACCATTTTCCCCGCGGCGTAGTCACGGCGAAAATTCCTATCCGAAGCCGATTCTGGCCAAAGTACTAAATCAGGATTTTGATCTGCAATCAGGTAGGTAGCTTGGAGATGATTTTCGGTGACGATAAGTGCCCGCGACTCCCCTGGCGCTAGTTTTGCTACGTCTGGTACATTGCCTTGCACAATGCCGACGCGCAAATTTTGGGCGGCTACAGCTCCACTCGGTAATAAGAGTGGTAGCACGAGCAGCAATACCGCCCCTACTACTGCTCTCCCACTGCGGAAAATCTGCTTTTCTCGCAGCTGTTTGAGCGCATAGCCGAGTAAAATACCGATAAAAACTGCTGTAAAACTAACTAATTGGATAGAGCCCCAAGGTGCTAAATGTAGTAAAGGAGCATCCACAAATATAAAAGCGGTATTCCCCCACGGCATTCCTCCGTATGGCACGGCACTGCGCAATTGCTCAGTCGCCACCCAGAGGAGAGAATCACCTCCGGCGAGCAGAAGCAGTTTCTGCCAAGGCGGTGCGGAAAAATTAAGCGGCAATAGCCGGCGGTAGAACAGCGCCCATAGGGATGTACATAAGCCGATGAAAAGGGCTTCGATTGCGGCGAGAGCTAAACGAGCGGCCAATAAGGAAGCAGCTATTTCGGCCCAATCAAAGAGCAGATAGAAATAGAGGGCTCCCCAAATCCACCCAAATAAAAAAGCACTTTTGGGGCGGGTATGAAGAGAAATCAGGAAGAGCAAGGCCAGAGAAAAAAGTGCGAGCGGCCAGCAAGCAATGGGCGGATTTGCCGCATAGAAAGTTGCTCCTCCTACTCCAGCAAAAAGAGTGTTTAGGGCAAAGGAGCGGAAATTTTTTGCACTTACTGCTCGGACCACTTTTATATTCTACCTAGAAAAAGCGACAAAAAAGCTAAAGCAATAAGCTCCGTTTTTCACCTCGGACCGCCATTATGGCGTTTTCTATCGTGAATAAACGGAGCCTATTTGCACATATTCATTGCGTACCTACTAGCCTAGAATCCGCGCCCCCAATATGCAAGATAGAATGACTCTTAACTACGGAGATATTTTTATAGCCATTCCCAGCGCCGCACTAATTTAATTGCCGCTTGGGCGCTAGCACCCAACCAGAATCCGTTTCCGGCACTTTGGAGCTGCCCTAAGAGATCTAAAAGCCGCCGGGCCGCGCTGATAAAATCCCCTACTTCTAAGTGTGAAGTTGCCAATACTTCCGCGAGGGGAGCTTTCTGCGCCCAAGCGTAAAAAGCTTCTATGCCGCCGGGATTCGGCTCGGCAGTGAGCTCTAAATGCTGCTTTTCTTCTTGCGCATGGAGAAAATCGTAATTTCGCAAAATAGCCTGCCACGCGGCACGTAACGTTTTTTGGTGCGGCGCAATTCCCGCTAATCTTCTATCACCGAGGAATGCGGCACAAACACCGGCAAATTCGGCGGGATGTAGCTGCGCGAGAGCGGCCTCGTTGAGTGAAAGCGTCAATAAAAGATCTTGCTCATTATGGATGCCGCGTAAAAGTTGCGCTCCCCCAGCTAGCTTTAGTTCACCTGGCGTGGCTTTTTGCAGATATCCTAGTTCTTTCAATACTTCTGCCGTGGCGTCAAATTGGATAGCCACAGAATCAGCAAATTTCTCGGCTTTCTCCTCCAGCTGCGCGGCGCGGCGGCGCAGAGTAATATATTCTTGCCCTTGGCGCATATGTGCAGCTAAATCTGGGCAAGAATGCACTGGATTTTGCATGAGCTCTGGCTCGTCGGGCACGCTGAAGCGACTCCAGGATTCGAGAAGATCACTATCGCTCCCTAAATCTAATCTCTCCCCCGCTATCGCGAAAATTTCTTCAGCTATTTCGTTGCGTAGCTGCCTATTCTTCAAGGGAATGCCGAAAGGTAAGGCAATTTTTCCTAGGCAGCGCATATGGGAACTCAAATCGCGCTCGGCCAGCCAAATTAATTTTCCATAGATATTAATTATCCGGAGGCGGCGCGGTTCTTTCGCAATTACGATGCCGTATTCTAATTCGCGCTGGCGGGCGTAGGCGTAGAGGAATCCACTTTTTGCTTCTTCCCAGCTGCGCAGAATTTTCGCTCGATAATCCTCCTTTGCGCGTTTCCGATAAGCTTTAGAAGCCCTTCCTGCCTGCTGGCGCAGCTGTATATAGCTGCGAAAATCGCCCTTCTCGCAGAGATTTGCTATCTCTGGCTCGAGCCTAGCTATGCGCTGGTGTATACGCCGCAATTTTCCGCGCAACTTTCCTAAATCGGCATTTTTTTGAAATTGGGCGAAAGAGGCACCCATTATTTCGCGCGCTGCCGCGTAACCGTAGTTATGTATAAGATTTACTACCGTATTGTAGGAAGGGAAAAATGCCGATTGAAGTGGTTCAACAGCTCCAGAAGTTATTTTTTCTAGATGTGCTATATCGATATTATTATTAGCGGCTATTATAGCGTTCCCGATGCTATCTTTTCCGCGGCGGCCGGCGCGCCCAATTAACTGGGTATATTCAGTAGCCGTCAGATCTTGGAAGGATTGCCCGTCCCATTTGCGGAGCTCTTCTAGTACGACGGTGCGCACGGGCATATCGATTCCCAAAGAGAGGGTGCCCGTAGCATATACCAAGGAGAGCAATCCGGCTCCCATCAACTCTTCAGTGAGTTCCTTAAAAGCAGGAAACATTCCCGCATGGTGAGCGCCAAAACCGCGAGTCAATGCGGTAGCCCAAAAACTAAATTTAACTGCTCGGGCATCGGCAGGAGTTAAAGACCCGCGTAACTCAGCTAGGTGCCGGCGAATTTCTTTTTGTTCGGCTGCGCTGGTAAAAACAATTCCGGCATCGACTAAATCACTTACTGCGCGATCACAGCCGCGACGGGAAAAAATAAATTCAATAGCGGGAAGCAACTGGGCAGATTGCAGCGTAGAAATAATGCGTTTTCGATCCCCAATACGCAGTGGCTGCCGCCTCCCCGCCTTGGCACTATTCACGCTCAGTAGTTCCTGCATTTTCGCTTTACGAAAATTACCGTTCGCACGAAAAATTGGATATAAATCTTTTTTCTGCAGCATAAACTGCTCTAGCGGCACTGGGCGCGTATAAGAAACTACACTCTTCCCTCTCCCCCGCACCGAGGAGAGCCATTGGGAAAATTCATCAACATTAGCTACAGTCGCAGAAAGCGAAATAAGCCGGCAGGAGCTGGGAAGCTGTAAAATTATTTCCTCCCACACAGGCCCGCGAGCTGCATCAGCCAGATAGTGCACTTCATCTAGTACCACATATCCCACTTCTGCTATGAGCTCGGCCTGCTGAAAAAGCATATTGCGCAGCACTTCAGTAGTGACCACTAAAATAGGAGCAGAACTGTTGATGGTAGTATCTCCCGTCAAAAGCCCTACATATTCTGCTCCGAGCTGGGTGCAGAAATCTCGATACTTTTGATTAGAGAGGGCCTTAATCGGTGCGGTGTAGATACAGCGTAAAGAGCGAGCGAGTGCTAATTCCACGCCAAATTCTGCTATTACCGTTTTCCCAGCGCCCGTAGGAGCAGCAAGTAAAACATCTTCACCCCGCATTAACGCCTGAATTGCCTCCACCTGGAAATCATCTAGATAGATTCCGCGGGCGGCGTAGCGGTCGCGAAAATTTTTAATTAAAAGATTCTCCATCAGTTCCTAAACTACAAGATGCACCGATTTCGGGCACACTTTAATCGTAAGCGGTAAATCTGCCACATATTCTCCGTCGGCCATTACATGGGGTGGATGGATGCCGGCCTCGCTAGCTGCTTCTACGTGTATTTTGGTGGTAATTATTTCGTGTACTCGCTTATCTTGCAGATGCCGGCGGAGAAGTAATTTAGGAAGGAGTTGAGCCAGTTCCCAAAAGCGTACGCTACGCAGAAGTATGACATTTAATTTTCCATCGTCCGCCCGCGCAGTGGGAGCGATATTAAAACCACCTCCGAAATAGCGGGTATTGGCTACACATAGTAAGAGCATATCGCCTTGGGCGGTCTTTCCGTTCACATTAATGCGCACTCCGTAGGGTTTATAGGCGCGTAAAGCGGGAAAAAGGGCGCGCACATAGCGCAAATTACCTTTCGGCCACCGTAATTTATTAGTTCGATAATTTACATCAGCATCTACCCCAAAGCTGGCAATAGCTAAAGCGTAGCTGCTCTCTTGCTCGGTAATTATTTTCATCGAATCAATTACCCGAATTTTTTTATTACGCAGTGCAGTAATAATTTGCGCCAGCGCTACCTCTGGAGCGTGGATAGGTAAAGAAAATTCGCGGGCGATATCGTTTCCGGAACCAAGTGCAATAATTCCTAAAGGCATTTTGGTGCCCGCCACCGCCTGTAATCCCAGATGTACCATCCCATCGCCACCCATGGCAACGAGTGCATCGATGCTATTTTCTACTACAGCTTGCCGGGCATTTCGCACGGTATTTTGTGCATCGCTACCGGTAAGCCAGCATAATTCTACTGCGTGTTGCTCAGCAATAGCTTCCAGCAGGGGCCGGTATTTATTTGGATCGCCACTGCGTGCTTGCGGATTTAAGATAATGCCAATTTTCATTTTTTATTTTTTTCTCTAATAGCGCGGGCAGCTTCCCGATGTGTTTCGTCAAAGCGCTCATAATCGGTTGCTACTTGAGTATCCCAGCGGTTAGTTGCCTTCACCAACCTCCCCTGCCGTTTGCTATCGCGTAAATCTTTAATTTCGCGGCGGGTGCGGCGGGCTTGGCGGGCGCGCTCTTTTTCTTCATAGATATTACTTTCCGAAACGTAATCTTTTAGATGTGGAGTGGCGTAGGTAGAAAATGCGGTGCCGAAACCGTGGGCAGCTTTTAATAAGTGCCGAAACGAAATCCACAGATTACGCAGCAAGATTCCCAGATACACGGCTAGTATAAGTAAGCCGATTATTAAAATTTTCCCTATCATGCTTCGCTTTCTTCATAAATATCCAAAAGTGCCGCTGCTTTCTCTGCCAATGGTAGCAAACTGGTAGTAGCAGCGACCTTTTCCACCCCATCTCCGAGGCGAATGAGTAACTCCGCCACCCACTGTAGATTCGCAAAAGGAAGTTCTAAAACTGTTTCCTGCTCATTATCTAGCAGCACTGCCTGCGGTATTTGCTCTGCTACCCATTTTATACTCCCGTGCCCGTAAAGACGCAGCTGTCCGGTATGGAACTGCAAAGGAGTACGGCGAAACTGCGTTTTTATCTCCGCATATTGCCGTTTCGATAAAGTGGCGCGGCCTATTTTAGCCTGGCTAATTCGATCTAAACGATAGTTACGGCAGGATTCCTCGGTATAAACCTGCAGCAAAGGAGCATCTTTTACTTGTATTTGAATTGGAAACCCCGATACTTCTTTGCTGGTAGCGTACCCGGAGCTATGCGTTTTCCAATAAGTAAAATGAATTTCTTGTTGGTTATTGATAGCTGCTTCTAAAACCTTATAGACTTCGCGATTGCCTGTTATCTGCGGCGGGCGCCACATTGCGCTCCCATATCCATGTGCAGCCGCACTGGAAGTAAGTAGATTGCGTAAGTGAAAAAGACTGGGCACTACAGCTGGGTCAATTAGATTAACTAAATAATCAATGACTGCTACTAGGGTAATTAGTTGTACTAAATTGAGTGAAATATCCGTGCGCTCTGGGCTTTCCAATAGTCTAATGCGGCAATCCGGGCGGGCATTTTCTACATCAGAAATCTGTAAATCCACAATAGAACAGTAGCCACCTCCCGCTTGCGTGATTTCTACTGTAGATAATTCTCGCAGTTCTTTATGCATTTTTTCGCAAGATATTTGATAGTGATCTGCTAATTCTTGGAGCGTGAGAGAAGTAGATTTTTCCTGTAAATAGTAGAGAATAGAGAGTTTGCGCGCTAAAGAAATATCGCCTTTTTTGCTATCTGGGCGCGGTGGAAAAGGAGCACTTTGGGAAATCGAAGTCGTGCTAGGTGTGCTCTTAAGCGCGGTCTTAGGTGTGGTCTTAAGTGCGGCGCTTTCGGGAACTACCGAGCTGGGAACAGAATTGAGCCCCGTAGAATCGGGCTCCGCAGAATCTGCGAGATTGGCAGGTGCTGCGGTAAGTACCTCTCCTCCCCTAGCCAAGCGCTGTAAATGCTGTAGTCGCTTATAGAAATCTTGGCGGATTTCGAGCGGCGCGAGTAGTTGGGCGTCTCGGCCGTAGAATACGAGGTATTCATACATATCTTCTTTTTGCATCTGGTAAATATGTAAATCTTCTTGGGCACTGCCATCTTTAGCAGCGGGAGCACTAGTTATTTTTGCTGCCAGCTCGCGCAGAGGTAGAGCTCGCGATTTCTTAACCCGTACTTGGAAATCGTAGGTAGAAAAACCATTTATAATTTCTAGCTCGCTATCTGCGCCGCGGATTTTTTCGCTCTCGAAATTGGCGGTATTAGTAGCAGAATCGGCTAAAAGTTGTGGTTTCTCTACGATGCGGTCAATTTTATAGGTACGCAGAGGCGGATTTTCCGCTGCACTTTCATCTATCTTGTAGGCGAGTACATAAAAAGCATCGTAATGAGCTTCGATGCGCACCGGTTCTATTATTTGTTGGGTACAGCGAGAACTATATGCAGCTGCGTATTTTATGGATACACGCTGACGGCGGGCAATCGCCGTTGCGATTTCTAAAATATATTTTCCCCGCGGGAGGTGTATACGATATGCGGTATTCTTTTCCGTTAAGTTAGTTGCCGAAAGTAGAATCTGCAAAGCCGCACTGGCATATTCTGCTTCGGTACTTTTGCCACTTTCCGCCAGCAGATTATAAAGAATAGATAGATCAGGAGGAGCGCCGCTAATAGTGATTTTATGGGAATTATCGATCCAATAAATCTCTTCGTTATGAGCGCCGAGGCGCACGCGCAAATCTTCTCCAGATTCTCGCAGCACACTGATATCAGATTCTAATAAGTGCCGCCGCTGGCTAAGGCTTTTTTCCTTATCTTGATAAGCCGGTAGGCGCAGGAGCTCCTCGAGAGTACTGTGGTCTTCATTTAGTTTACAGCGCAGCGTATAGCGCCTATCGCTAGCGGTGCGCGGAGCGGTCATATCGTTATCTCCCATGTTCATACTCTAGTCGATTACACTAGAAATATGATTTTTTGGCGACGCGGGAAAATTGTAGACGTTCTCGGCACTTGGGGAAAAACTGGCGAATACCAAGTTCTTTTAGAAGATGGGAATACGGCGCGTGCCTTGGCCTATTTTCCTTTAGTGGGCCAGCCGCAGCTACAAGAAGAAGTATTACTCTCGAGCGCGGCGGTAGTGCGTGGCTTAGGCACCGGCGGCTATTTATTTATAATCGCTATTCCAGCGCGTCTTCCAGCCGATACCCCCACTGCTCCGGGGCATATTGTAAAAGCTCGCTATACGCCGCTGCAGTATATGGTACAAGGAGTAGATGAACAGGAATCCCCTTATTATGAAGAGCTGAAAGACGCCGATTCCATTATGGGAATGCCGGTAATTGCGGCTGATTTGCATTCCGCCTTGCCGGCGATAGTGCTGGGAATAAAAGAAAAACAACCCGCGGCACGAATTGCCTATATTATGAGCGACGGCGGTGCCTTGCCGGTCTGGTTTTCACAAATTCTCTGGCAGTTGCAAAGTAAGGGAGATATTATCGGCACTATTTCCTGTGGGCAAGCATTTGGTGGTGATTTGGAAGCCGTAAATATCTATAGTGCTTTACTGGCAGCTCGCTTAGTGTGGAAAGCTGATTTCACTATCGTCACACAAGGTCCGGGCAATTTAGGCACCAGTACTCGCTGGGGATTTTCCGGCACCCAGATTGGAGAAGCCTTAAATGCGGCCGGAATTTTAGCAGGAATTCCTATTAGTGTATTGCGAATGTCGAGTGGAGATAAAAGAGAACGCCATCGCGGAATATCTCACCACAGCATGCAGGTCTTGCAGCGGATAGTCACCACTCCTTGCCGGGTGCCGATACCAGCCCAGGCAGATTTAGCCGCAGGAAATTCTGGATTTAAGCTCCCAGCCGATATCGAAAAAAAGTTGGAAAAGCAGATTCGCGAACTAGAAAAATATCCGCAGTTGCAAGTAGCAGCAGTTTCTACAGTTGGATTGGGAGAATTGCTCAGCTCTTCCCCTTATCCACTGCACACAATGGGGAGAGACTTTACAGCTGATCCACTCAGCTTTTTAGCGGCGGCCGTGGCCGGCCGCTATGCGGCTGAGTTATAGCGGTAGTTATAAATTTCGCAAACTTTTCGGAAACTCTTCGCAAAAATTAAATCCGCGAAGTGAGAATCGGGGTAACGATAATTCCGCGCGCTCCCGCCGCGTGCAGCTTATCCATTATCGGATTTATTTCTCGGCGGCGTACCATGGAACGCACTGCAGACCAGCCTGCCTCGTGTAGAGGCGAAATAGTGGGTGATTGGAATCCCGGTGTAAGTTTTACTGCAGCGTCTAATACATCATTCGGGCAATCGTAATCTACGAGTACGTATTCCCTCGCCACTATTACTCCTGCCAGGCGGGCATCTAAAATTTCTAAGGCCGGGCTATCGCAGGCGGCAGGATTGGAAATTAAAATAGCTTCCGATTCTAAGAGGGGCTCGCCGAATACTTCGAGCCCGGCAGCGCGCAGCGTGGAGCCAGTTTCCACTACATCTGCGATAGCATCGGCTATTCCTAAATGCACTGAAGATTCTACGGCGCCATCTAGATGCACTATTTGGGCGTCTATATTTCGTTTTTCTAAATAATTCTTTAAGAGGCGATCATAGGAAGTGGCGATGCGCTTTCCCGATAAATCTGCCAAGGAAGTAATCTGGGCGCGTGGGGCGGCAAAACGAAAAGTCGAGCGAGCAAATCCAAGTGCTCGATGCTCCAGAGCGGAAGCACCGGAATCTAGCAAAAGATCGCGCCCCGTAATTCCTACGTCTACCGTGCCTTCTCCTACGTATATTGCTACATCGCGGGGGCGAATAAAAAAGAACTCTGCTTCATTAGCTTCGTCGAGTAATACGAGTTCCCGCCCTTCGCGGCGTTGCCGATAGCCAGCTTCTTGAAGCAAAGCAGTAGCAGGAGCGGAAAGAGACCCTTTATTGGGAATTGCAATCCGTATCATAGGTAGTAGTACTCCTTATAGGTATTTATAGATATCGTCTAAAGTAAGCCCGCGTGCTAAGGCCATAACTTGGGCATGATAGAGAAGTTGCGATATTTCTTCTGCTAACTGGGCATCACTTTCGTACTCGGCAGCAATCCACACTTCCCCGGCTTCTTCTACTAGTTTTTTCCCAATCTGATGCACACCTGCTTCTAATTCCGCTACGGTACTTGAGCCAGCTGGGCGTTCTTTTGCTTTTTTCTGCAATTCGGCAAAAAGACTTTCAAAATTTTTCACAGTTATCCCCTACTTAGAAAAAGTTTAAACATATTCACAAAGCAAATTGCCTTAATGGCAATGCCCCTGAGCTAATTCTCGCAGCGCCGCGACTTCGGCATAAGCATCAGCAGATTTATATACCGCCGATCCAGCTACGAAAGTATCTGCTCCGGCCTCCGCGGCAATTTCGATAGTTTTACGGGAGATTCCGCCGTCTACCTGTATCCAAATATCCAGACCAGATTTTTCAACGGCAGCGCGGGCTCTTTGTACTTTGGGCATCATCGTATCGATAAAAGATTGCCCGCCAAAACCAGGCTCCACCGTCATAATAAGTAACATGTCGAATTCATTGAGAATATCTAGATAAGGTTCGATAGGGGTAGCCGGTTTAAGAGCAATACCTGCTCGCGCCCCCATTTTCCGTAATTCCCGCGCTAAACGAAGTGGTGCTTGTGCTGCTTCGGCGTGGAAAGTAACGGAAGATCCGCCAGCCTCTACATACTGCGGAGCCCAAGTATCGGGATTTTCAATCATAAGATGGCAATCTATGGGTACTGGTGATACGCGCGCAATCGCTTCCACTACCGGGACGCCGATAGTCAAATTTGGCACAAAATGCCCATCCATTACATCTACATGGGCCCAATCGGCATTGGATATTTTGCTTAATTCGCCCTGTAAATCAGAAAAATCACAGTTTAGTATCGAAGGACTTATTCTAATGCTCACTCTTTCACTCTACCTTATAAACTGCGCGGATATGGTAAATCCGTTAGTTTTCTAATTAGTTTTTCTGCAGGATAGCCAGGAACATAGCATCGGTATCATGTAAATCTGGCCAAAGTTGGAGAAGATTATCGCTACCTTCGAGAGGCTGTAAGGCATTTTGCGTGGCAATTGCCGGTGCATCTAAAAGCACAGCTTGCGGATGGCGAGTGCAGAAATCTTTTATAATGGCGCGTGTTTCCGGTAAATGCGGAGAGCAGGTGGAATAGGCGATTATTCCCCCAGGGCGCACAGCCTGCCACCCAGATTCCAGTAATTCCATTTGTAGCTTCGCCAAGTCGAGCGCATCTCCCGCTTTTTTCCGCCAGCGTGATTCAGGGCGGCGGCGTAAAGCCCCTATACCCGTGCAAGGTGCATCGATAAGAATACGGTCATAAGATTCGGGTTCTTCTTCCCCGATTTCGCGCCCATCTCCGCAACGGAGAGACACTCGCTCAGCCCACGGTGCTACTGTTTGGTCCACTAATTCGAGCCGATGCGGATGCAGTTCATTAGCGAAGATATTTGCTCCTCTGCCAGCGGCAATAGGAGCTAACGTAGCAGTTTTTCCCCCTGGTCCGGCGCACATATCGAGCCAACGACTATCATTTCCTGCTATAGGAGCTGCAGCAAAAGCTGCCACTACCAGTTGGGAACCTTCGTCTTGCACTCCAGCTAACTTATCCTGTACCGCAAAAATTCTTCCCGGATCCCCACCTTCTAGAGTTAGGGCAGTGGGGACTAAAGAAGGCGGTGTGGATTCCATTTTCCCGCGGGAAATATCGGCTGCCAATTCAGCTGGGGAAATGCCGCGCGCCGCGAGAGTTACTTTTGCCGGTTTATTATCGGCTTTTAATACCGCTAAAAGTTCTTGCGGATTTCGCCCCGCGGCTTGTAAAGAAGTAGCGAAAGCGCGCACAATCCACTCCGGATGAGAAAACCACACCGAAATAAATTTCAAAGAGCCGCTTCCCCCCAGCTCCGCCTGTAATAAATTGCGCCACTCTGCCAAAGAGCGCTCGGATATGCGGCGCAAAACGGCATTTACGAATCCAGAAGCGCCGGTACCTACTTCATTGCGGGCAAGCATTACCGTTTCGTAAATAGCTGCGTGAGGTGGAGTTTCTAGAGCTAAAAGTTGATACGCTCCCATGCGCAGCAGCACTAAAACTGGTAAATCGATTTCTGAAATCTGCCGGCCAGCGCAGCATTTAGATATTATGGCATCCCATCTGGATTGCAGGCGCAGTACTCCGTAGCAAAGATTAGTGGCGAAGGCGGCGTCGCGGCGTTTTACATAGGCCTTATTTAGGGTGGCGGGAAGTTGCAGATTTGCGTAACCATCATTTTCGATTACGTCTACCAGCACCTGAAATACAATACGCCGCACCTTGTCTGATTTTGCTCGCCCGGGGCGCCAGTTGGGTGCTCTACCTTCACTCATCTAAATACCTTATCCTTATTCTGTTTGCCGTTCATCACTGGAAATGTGGATTTTCTTGGCGCATTCCCCGCCACCAAGCATCTGCCGGCATTTCTTTTTTCCCGCTCGGGGTGAGGAGATGTAAGCGTAACGGAGTGCTGGCACTTCCCACATAAACGCACTTTCCTATTGCCTGCAATTGACCGGGTAAAAGAGAAATTGACGAATTTTTTTCTATCACTTCAACTTTGCCGATTTTTAGGCGCCCACTATCTAGAGTAGTCCAAGCTCCGGGGCGGGGATTAAAAGCATTGATGTGGGCGCGAATAGCTGGTGCCGGTTGTTGCCAATCTATACGTGCATCAGCGGTGGTGAATTGCGGGGCGTAGCTAATTTCGCCTTCTTGCTCACGCAAATCTATACCAGTGGGTAGCGCAGAGAATAATTCCGTTAAATGGCGGGCTCCCCTATTAGCCAGCTGCTCTAACAAAGTACCAGCATTTATATTTGGATCTAAAGGCAGCGCTTCTTGCAGAGCAATTTTCCCCGTATCTAGACCGGCAGCAATTTGGAAAATACTGATGCCCATCATTTTATCCTGTGCTGCAATTGCCGCTTGCACGGGAGCGGCTCCGCGCCAGCGCGGCAAGAGGGAAAAATGGAGATTAAACCATCCGTAATTAAGTACTTCGAGAAGTTCGGGCGGAATAATCAACCCGAACGCCACTACCGCCGCCGCTTCTGCTCCAAAGGAAGCAATTTCGTCTTGAATAGCTTCGCCTTTTAGAGAGGTGGGAGTCAGCACCGGAATGCCATGCTCAAGAGCAAAAGAATGTATCGGAGATTTCTCTAATCGCCGTTTTCGACCCACCGGAGCCGGAGGGCGAGTAAGTACTGCGGCCACTTCGTGCTCCTCTAATAGCGCAGAAAGTGCCGGAATCGCTAGAGCGGGGGTACCCGCAAAAATTATTCGCACCCTTTTATTCTAAACAGGAAAGAAGACGAGGTCTAAATGGAAAACTTTGGATGAGATATTTATTTTTCTGATAGCTATTTATAGTCTTTTAGTTATTTTCTGCAAGCTGCTTAGAGTATCGGATTGATATTTATTCGCACTCCGGGCGCAATTTTTTTAATGGACGCTTTACAGAAAGCAGAATATAAATCTTGCTGGATTGTAGGTTTAGCTTCGGTATCGAAGCGCATATACAAAATAGTATCTTCACCTTCGATATGGGGGCCGAGCAGCGTAATTCCTGGTATTACGGAGCTTAGCCCTCCCTGTAAAAGCACATCGAGTGCTGCATCCTTTTCTTCGCTTGGAGATGGCATCGGCAAATAATTGCGCAAGGCAGTGAGTAATTCTTTTATTTCTGTAGCAGTGCCCCGCAGCTCATACCAGCGGCAAGTAGGAGGAAGCTGAAGTTGAGAGCGCTCTGCCAATTGGCTAGCTTCCCAGTGTGGAAAATCGCCATTTTGTAATACTTGTAATAATTGTGAAGGTATATCTCCGACGATAAGTAATTTTCCTCCAGCCGCCCGAGGGGGAAGGGCCGGTAAAATTTGAGTAACTGCGCGCAAAAAATAGGATTCTGACTCTAAACGCCCCGAACGCAGTAAATATCCGGCATCGAGGAGCACTCCTGCCGCAAAACTTTGTGGCGAAGTAGAAAAATTGCGCGGCGTACTCACCACAATGCGGGGATCGTTATTCGGTAATTCAATATCCTCACCAGCGCGAGCAATGTTTATAATAACTCCGGGGAATGCCCGCCCGATTTCCTGCGCCGTACGATGCGATCCAATACGTACCGCACGTAATTTATTTCCTCCGCATTTTTGGCAGCGAAAATTCCGATAACTATTAGCACAACGGGAGCAGGATGGAGGGCAATGTGGAGCAGAAATCTGCAAATATCCACCACAGTGAGGGCAGAGTGCTAATTCTCGGCATTTTTCACACGCCGTGAGCGGAATATACCCAGTTTGTGGTACTACCACCAATACTGGGCCGGAATTTAGTGCCGCCCGCATCACCTGGAATACTGAATCAGGGAAACGTGCCCAGGGTGCTCCCTCGTAGAGAAAGCTATTTGCCGCAAGTATTTGCGGCATTTCCGCAGTTTTATTCGTTTTCGTGCAGCTCCAGCCGGCAGTATTTGCTTTTCTCCACGCACTGCGGAGAGCTGGCCCATAATTAAAAGAAAGCAAGGGTACGGATTCAATTTTTTGCCGATAATATAAAATCTCACAAGTGTGAATCTGGGGGCGGCGCCTTTCAATATAGGCGCTATGGTTTTCATCCAGGATAGAAATAAATCCCAAGTTTGAGAGGGGAGCCCAAGCAGCACTACGGGTACCGATTACTACCCTTGCTTCTCCATTCAAAATACGTAAAAAATTTCGATAGCGGCGCGGTGGGTCATCTTGCGTAGTAATTTGCGCAATAGGAAGTGTGGGGAGTTTTTTCTGTAAATACTGAGCGAGCTCTGCCACTTGCTGAGCAGTGGGAAGTATGAGAAGTGCTGATTTTCCCGCTGCGGCTGCCATCTGTATAGGAGCGAGAATCATTCGTGCAAAGCTATCGTGCGCTCCAAGATAGATAAGCGAAGTAGTGGGAGTTTTACCAGTCTGCTCGGTTTGCAGATCCTTAAGTACTTCTCCCCCGCACTGATAATTTTCCCAAATCGGTAAATCACCAGCATACGAGGCAGTAAAATCTGTAGTAGGTACCGCAGATAAATAGTCTTTTTCGACAGCAGCTTGCCGCGGCGGGATAGCTAGGCGTAAGCAATCAGCGAGCGGGCAAATTGCTGCTTTTGCCACCGTTTGAGCAAGTTCATAAATGTTTTTTTGCAATACCGGAATGGGCGAGATTACTTTGCGCAATGGGCGCAGTTTTCTGCCAGCTTGAGTTTGCGAGGTGCGCTCAATAATATAGCCGCGCACTTCTTGCCCGCCGAATTGCACTGCCACGCGCGCTCCTACCGGCACATCGGCAAACTTAGCGGGCACTTCGTAATCGAAGGCCTGATTCATATGTAAAAGAGGCAGGCTGAGCACTACTTTTGCCACCGGATTTGGCACTTTTGAATGGAAAGTTTGGAATTGCGGAGTCAGAGAAAGTAGCTCTTCTTGCGCCGAAAAATTGGGCAAGGCAAAGAGGTCGGTTGGCTCTGCTTCGTATTTCTCCATACCTTTATTGAACCACGAAGCTCCGAAAAATTTTTAATCCTAAGGGAGATATTCGCAGTTAAAGATAGTATTTGCGGAGCTCCTAGCGCTTAGAGCTGGGCAATTGCCTCTTTTAGCGCTGCAGCTCTATCGGTGTATTCCCAAGTAAATTCAGGTAATTCGCGCCCAAAATGCCCGTAGGCAGAAGTTTTGGCATAGATAGGCCGCAGCAGCTGTAGATCTTCGATAATCGCGGCGGGGCGTAAATCAAATACCTTTTCTACTGCACTTTTAATGTTTTCTACCGGAACTTTTTCGGTGCCGAAAGTTTCTATGCGCAAAGAAACCGGATGGGCTTTCCCAATTGCATAAGAAATCTGAATTTCACAGCGTTCAGCCAGTTCGGCAGCCACGATATTTTTTGCAATCCACCGCGCCGCATAAGCGGCAGATCTATCCACTTTCGAAGGATCTTTCCCGGAGAAAGCTCCACCGCCGTGGCGGGCCATGCCACCATAGGTATCGACGATTAGCTTGCGCCCGGTCAAACCGCTATCACCCAGCGGGCCGCCCACTACGAAACGGCCGGAAGGGTTAATTAGAATCTGGGTATCAGCAAGAGAAAATTGTGGCACTTCTGCTCGGAAAACCGGCACGATTACCTGCTCTTTTATGACTTTCTGCAGATATGATAGTTCCACTTCTGGATCATGCTGGGTAGAAATAACAATCGAAGCAATCCCTACCGGTTTTTCATTCTCGTCATAATTTACCGTTACCTGCGTTTTTCCATCTGGTCTTAAGCCTCCTACGATTCCGCTTTTCCGCACAAAAGCGAGCTTTTCGGCCAGTCGATGGGAAAGATGAATAGGTAGAGGCATTAATTCTTTAGTTTCGTTGCAGGCATATCCAAAAATTAAACCTTGATCGCCAGCCCCTTGCCGATCGTATTTATCAGCTATATCCGCACTGCGTTCTTCGAGCGAAGAATCTACTCCCTCGGCAATATCGGGCGACTGCGCACCGATAGACACTGCCACTCCGCAAGAATCAGCGTCGAAACCAATTTGGGAAGAATTATAGCCAATAGAACGCAGTGTATTGCGCACAATTTGGGGAATTTCTACATAAGCACTCGTAGTTACTTCCCCTATCACATGTACCGTTCCAGTGGTGACGATGGTTTCTAAGGCGACGCGGGCGTTTTTATCGACTTCCAGTATGGCGTCGAGAACAGCATCCGATATCCGATCACAGACTTTATCCGGGTGACCTTCCGTAACCGATTCAGAAGTAAAAGGTTGTATCATTTTTGCTTTCTCTTATCTCTTGCTCTTAATTTAATTATGCCGATAAATTTTGGGAAAGAAAATATATTAACTCGTGGGCTATATGAGATTTAGCTCCCTGATATGATGCGACTTCTTTGCCGTCTTTGTTGAAGAGCGTAATATAGCTATCCACCTCTCCATATCCAATATTCTCCCCCACTAGATTGACGGCAAGAAAATTTGCCCCTTTTTTCTTAGTTTTTTCCGCGCCGTATTGTAAATATGAAGTATCTTTATCGCCCGTCTCCGCAGCGAAGCTCAACACTATTTGCCCAACGGACCGATTCTCCACTAATTTTTGCAAAATATCGGGATTAGGCAGCATCTCTAAAATTATTTTTCATTATCCCGCTTTATTTTTTCATTTTGTGGCTAAGCAATTTGCCACGACGCCGGATTCCAAAGTAGAGAAATCTACTGGAAAAGCCATTAAATTTCGAAATTCATTTCCAGTTTATCGTCTGCTATTTCCTCAAAAGCTAAAGAAAGCGGCTTATCTTCCGGAGTAGAAGGTACGAGCGGCCCCACATTAGTGATATTGCCGTCTCCCGATTTCATTTCCTGCCGATAGTCATTAATTTGCCGAGCCCGCGCAGCTCCGAAAACTGCCAAAGTATATTTAGAATCTACTTTGCTGAGCAGTTCATCAATCGGGGGCTTAATAATGCCTTCCGGATTAGGGCTAGTTCCAAACATTCATACCTCACAAGTAATTATTAATTCTGCACGG
>NZ_CAMXYE010000016.1 GCF_947253055.1 uncultured Arcanobacterium sp.
CGGAAAGCCCCCAAGAAACGCCCGCCTGCGAATTCTAATTGCCGTTTCTGCTGCAGGCGTGCCAACCCGGCCAATACTGCTTCTTCCTCTTCTGGGCGCACCCACCGGAGAAATTCTTTCTGCATTTTCGCCAGGTAAGCGCGCGGTACTCCCGGCACTTCTTCCATCGGCACCACGCTTTCTTTACTCTGCTGCAGTGCCATCTCTATTTCTGGTTTCTGCAATTCGGCATCCGTAAAGCAGTAGTGGAAATCATCTACAATCTCCAGCCGCCCAGGAAACTCTAAATCGAGCATTTCCGATAGCTCTATTCCCGGTGTGGGCTGCTCTGATTGCTGATAGCTAGCGCCAGCTGCTAGTGCTAAACCGTGGCGTAAACGATCCGCCAGATCCAAAGCGGCATTTCCGGATTGCATCACCGTCTGTAAAGCAATCAACAGTTTTCCATCACTGCGGCGCATAGCGGCGGCTAATTTCGGCAATTGCGTCACAAAGAAAAACTCTTCTTCCCCGTAGGCGTTGCTAGTCTTAGCTGGCAGCATCGCGGCAGGAAGAATTTCCCGCATAGCTACTAGCTCTGCTTCTTGCGACAAATCCGCAAAAGGGCGAGCTACGAATTTGATCCGCACCCGCTGCGGCTTTTCACTGCGGTTCCGGCGGCTTTTCTTTCCCATATTTCTCCAATTACTAGGCAGGCGCGTCAGTCCACACTGCCGCGCCTGCAGAGTTTATTTAGGTAATTTTAATCGATTATGCCGTAGAGGCGGTCGCCCGCATCGCCCAGACCCGGCACAATAAAGCCGTGCTCATTTAAGCTCGGATCTACTGCCGCGACGATTATCTTTACATCTCCGCGATCGCCAATATGCTTTTCGAGCGTTTCGAGGCCTTCCGTAGCGGCTAAAATGCAAATCGCCGTCACATCTTTCGCCCCGCGCTCTAGTAAGTAGTCAATAGAGGCGATTAAGGTGTGGCCGGTGGCGAGCATCGGATCTAATACAAAGCACTGCCGGTCGGTTAGATCGTCCGGAAGCCGATTAGCGTAGGTGACCGCTTCCAGAGTCGTCTCATCGCGGCGCAACCCTAAAAATCCTACTTCCGCAGTAGGCATTAAATGCGTCATACCGTCGAGCATTCCTAAACCGGCACGTAAAATCGGCACCACGATCGGGCGAGGATCCGCCAGTCGGGTGCCGGTGATAGGAGCTATAGGAGTTTCGATATCTACTGGTACCGTCTCCACGTTGCGAGTAGATTCGTAAGCCAGCAAAGTAATTAGTTCTCCTACGAGCTGGCGAAATATCGTGGATGGAGTGTTTTTATCGCGTAATACAGTGAGCTTATGAGCTACGAGGGGGTGATCAATTACCGTAAGTTTCATACTTCTAATCTACCGTTTTCTAAAGTCGAAATGGTAATAGGATAAAGATGTGCAGAAAAATGAAAGCCAGTTCATGAAAAAGGCGCTCGCGCTGAGTGAAGAATCGATAGCGAGCGGCGATGTGCCGGTAGGGGCGCTGGTGGTAGATGCAGCTGGCGAAATAATCGGTTGTGGTTTCAATACTCGGGAGCGAGATGCTGATCCGGTGGGGCATGCGGAAATAAATGCTTTACGTGCCGCAGCTGCACGAAAAGGGAATTGGAATTTAAGTGGCTGCACTCTAGTGGTCACGCTGGAGCCGTGTACGATGTGTGCCGGAGCAATTCTCAATGCGCGTATTTCCCGCGTAATTTTCGGGGCTTGGGACGCAAAAGCGGGAGCGGCTGGTTCTATTCGAGATGTATTGCGCGATGCGCGGTTGCCGCAACAAGTCGAAGTGATTGGCGGAGTGGAAGAAAATATAGCCGCTAATCAGCTCCGGCAATGGTTTGCCGAAAATTTGCGTTAAAAATTTCATTTGGGAAGCGGGGAAAATTTAGGTAAACTTATACTCCGCACTAGGATTTACTAGTTTAGGTGACGTGTCCGAGCGGCCGAAGGTGCAGCACTCGAAATGCTGTGTGGTTAATAGCCACCGTGGGTTCAAATCCCACCGTCACCGCCATTAGCCCCGCTGAATCGTTGATTTAGCGGGGTTTTCGCTTATATAGCAACGTTTTAAGCTACGCTATCTTATAAAATTAGTCAGTGTATGTTCTAAATATTGGGAATTTTTGACATTATTCCGACATTTTAAAAACCACACAGAAAAGAAAACTACATCATGCGCCGAAAAATAAAACCCTTGTATTAGAAAAACGGAGAAAGAAAAGATATCTATAAAGTTTGCCGGTATAGAGGGCATAGAGATAGAGAATATGCGGTAAAGTTTTAGAAAAAGAAAAGCGGGAAGATTTTTGTATCTACTTTTTATCCGATTGATAGGGGGCGATAATGGAAAAGCCTTGGAACAATCCTCAGATGTACATGGATTTTACGCGGCGTTTTATCGACCTCATGTTCTCTAAAAAATTTATAGATGAAGAGTATTACGATTTTATCGTAACCGCTTTAAATGATGCCGGGGGTTCTGTAGCTTTTGGCAATCTTTGCGGACAGCTCGAATCTGATATTAAAGCTGGCCGGGCAGAAATCCCTGCAGAATTTTTAGACGAATTCAAACTATACGGCATGGAACTAGATGCTGACACTACTGAATGGATTCTTGAACTACAAGAAGCCGCCCAGAAACATAAACAGTAGATAATATTATCTAAATAATCTTTAACCCCTTTCGCTTTTGGAGCGAAGGGGCTGCTTTGAATACAGATAGCTGGCGGAGCACTGTTTTTATGCCTAAA
Source organism: uncultured Arcanobacterium sp. (assembly GCF_947253055.1). GTDB lineage: Bacteria > Actinomycetota > Actinomycetes > Actinomycetales > Actinomycetaceae > Arcanobacterium_A. The sequence continues at coordinate 2,782 of NZ_CAMXYE010000016.1, forward strand.
ATAGCCTTTGTGCACTTTGATAAGCATAGGGTAGTTTTATGTTTAATCTTTATAATGCCTAGAAGTGGGCAAACTACGTAGTAGGTAAATTAGAAATAGTCAAAGAGGTACAACTGCCCGAAGGGAGAGGGAAATGAGCGAAAAAACGAGCGGAAAAATTACGGCGGCGGTAATAGTAGTTTCGGATGCAAAATTCGGGGAAATAGAAGCGAAGGAATTTGGGCAGAACTCAGAGCAAAAGAATGCGATTGGCCTGCACACGGTACGTATCCTGGAAGAAGCCGGGGTAGAAGTGGTGTACAAAGCTACTTCGAGCGACGACGTGCGGGAAATATCAGAAGCGGTGCAGACAGCTGCTTATAACGAAGTTGATTTGATTTTTACTACCGGTGGCACCGGCATTTCGGCGCAAGATTATACGGCGCGCGCAATGGATCCGTTGCTACGTTTCGATATCCCCGGAATTGCGGAGCAAATTCGCCAGCGAGGTGTGGAAAATGGTTATCCACAGGCTATTCTCAGCCGCGGGCGCGCCGGAGTGCTGGTATCAGGGCGGCACCGCACTTTGGTGGTAAACGCCAGTGGAAATATAGCGGGAGTAGACGACGCTCTGGCCGTATTGCTTCCTATTTTGGAATATGCCGTAGAAGAAATGCGGGAAACGCCTATCGGAGAATAGGCGTCGGTTTGAAGCTTGGAGCTGCGAGCTGCAAACTGAGAGCTGCGAGCGGCAAGCTTCGAGTTTTGAGTTTCGAGTAAAACTCGCTTTATTAAAGAGAATTTCCCCTGCTAGTTCGAAAATAAACTGTAAATTAAGTTATTTTTTGCTTTCGTAAATAAATTTTCCGGATGCTTTATTTTGGTGCCCAGCCGAAACTTTTCACCGAAAGTCAAGGGAAAACGGCTTGAGTTGCTGCGCACAAATTTTCTGCCACTTTCTCTTCTGGGCGCCGTAGGCCCTATGCCCGCTTATTTGGATTTTTTCTAGGTATATTATTGGGATATTGGTTTTGCAATTTTACAATGCGGTATTTTGGGAAATTTTAAGGAGAATCTGAATATGTCTAGCGTGCCCCCTCCGGCAGCAGCAAATGAGATGCTCGAGACAGTCGCTCGCCTTTCTACTGCTCAGCAGGCTATGCTCTCCTATTTGGCAAATTTTACGCGCCCAATCACAATCGCAGAAATAGCAGAACGGCAGAATCTGCACCACAATTCCGTGCGCGAAAGTATCGATTCTCTCTACGCCGCTGGGCTCGTGAGCCGTAAAAAAATTGATAGTCCTGGGCGCGGCCGCCCGTCGTGGGGGTATTTCTCTATCGCGCCGCAGAATGACGTAGTAAACGGAGCCTATATTTCGCGCTTCATGAAAGCAGTGAGCGAAATGATTTCCACCGGGGATAATCCGCAGGAAAAAGCCTATGCTTTGGGAGCGGCCTGGGGAAGTACCATGCGCGGGCTGATTCATAAAGAAATAGACTACCGTGTGGATACTGGGCAGGAGTATTCCAAACTCACTCGCACTCAGCGTATGGCGGTAGTGCGTTCACTGCTCTCTGCGGCTGGGCATGCCGCCGTCATAAAAGAGGGCACGGAAAATATCTTGCAGATGCATGCTTGCCCCTTCTTGGATACTGATGGCACTATTAATCCGCTTATCTGCGAAGTACATCGGGGGCAACTGGTGCGGTTGGTCGAAGATATGAGTGAAGAGAGAGAAAACGCGGCCCTATTTCCGTGTATTCGTTCGGGAATTTGCGAGGTACATTTACACGAGAATTCCTCTGTGGAGTAAGCTCTCTAATACTCTGTGTGTTCCAGAGGTGTTTTGCGGTAGATTTGTGTTGTGAGCAAGTCTGATTCCGCTGTAGATTACGCTGCTACCGGTTTGAGTACAGCGCAAGTGCGCGCGCGTGCCGCCGCCGGGAAGCGGAATGTTTTGCCGCCGCGCGGAGGTAAAAGTTTTTGGAATATCGTGCGTACCAACGTCTTTACCCGCATTAACGCGATTCTTGGCGTACTTTTTTTGATGGTAATCAGCACTGGGTCTTGGATAAACTCTGCTTTCGGTCTACTTATCATCGTCAATTCGGTAATTGGTGCGGTACAAGAATTTCGGGCGCGCCGCACCCTCGCTTCGCTTTCCATAATCGGTGCGGAGCAGCCACTCGTCGTGCGGGATGGGGAGTGCCGCCCGTGTGCGCAAGAAGATCTAGTGATTGACGATGTGATTGTGCTACAACCAGGTAGCCAAGTGGTAGTAGATGGGCAGGTGCTGAGCGCCGACTACTTAGCGATGGACGAATCCCTCCTTACTGGGGAGAGCGCGGAAGTGGAGAAAAAAGCAGGAGATGCTATCTACTCCGGTTCTTTTGTGGCGGCGGGTACCGGGCGCTATCGGGTGCAAAAAGTAGGGGCTGATTCCTATGCGGCGCGTTTGACGGCGCAGGCAGCGAAATTTTCTCTCGATAAATCTCAGTTGCAGGCGGGTATAGACAGCATTTTGAAATATATTACGTGGATTCTCATCCCCGTAGGGATATTCACCGTAATTTCGCAAGCCGGATTTCTTGGAAATAATTGGCGGGCGCTGGTGCTCGCTATTACAGGTGCTTTAGTGCCAATGGTGCCAGAAGGTCTAGTGCTCATTACCTCTACGGCTTTCGCGCTGGGAATTATTCGCCTCGGCAAACGCAAATGCCTAGTGCAAGAGTTACCCGCTATTGAAGGTTTGGCGCGAGTCGATATAGTCTGCGCTGATAAGACGGGTACTTTAACTGCGGCAGAGCTGGAATTCGCCGAAATGAAAATTATTGGGGCCGAGCCAGCGGAAAAACTTAAATCGGAAATAGCGCAGCTAGTTTGGGCAGATCCCGCCCCAAATTCCACGATAAAAGCTCTGCGGGAGGCCTTTCCCTGCCCCGCAGAACTGTGGGAGGTGCGCGGGCGCAAAGTCTTTAATTCGCGTGATAAGTGGTCGGGAGTAGTTTTTTCCGAAGCGATAGGCGAGGAATCTAGCTCCGAAGTGCCGAGCACTTTGCCAGCTACTTCCGGTATTTCCGTTCTTCACCGCACTTTTCTCCTCGGAGCGCCCGATATTTTAGATGCGGCGGGTACATATCGCAGCTATTGGGAGCCAGCCGCCGCCCAAGGGTTACGGGTATTACTCTTAGGTGAGAGCAGTGCAGATTTAGAGAATGAAAATACGGCTGGCAGCGCGCTACCGCCGCTGCGCGCGCGGGCGGTACTTATTCTGCGGCAGAAGATTCGCCCCGACGCCGCCGCGACTCTGGATTTTTTCCGCCAGCAAGGCGTGGAGATAAAAGTAATTTCTGGAGATAACGCCGTCTCCGTGGCGGCGGTAGCGCGCCGGCTCGGAATGGGAGAAGTCGCAGCGATAGATACGCGGGAGCTCGCACCGGATGAATTGGCCGCGAAAGTTGAGCAGAACCAGATATTTGGCCGGGTGCGCCCGGCGCAGAAACAAGAAATGGTGCGGGCGCTCCAAAAAGCGGGGCATACGGTAGCGATGACCGGCGACGGAGTGAATGACGTCTTAGCTCTGAAGGATGCCGATATCAGTATCGCCATGGGGAATGGCTCCTCAGCTGCCCGCACCGTGGCAAAAATAGTATTACTCGATAATCGCTTTGCGACGCTCCCGTATGTGGTGGCCGAAGGAAGAAGAGTGATCGGCAATATCGAGCGAGTGGCAAAACTTTTTTTGACGAAAACCGTCTACTCTGCCTTGCTGGCAACGCTAGTAATTTTCGCCGGAGTACCTTTTCCTTTTCAGCCTATACACGTGACCATTACCGGTTGGTTCACGATTGGCATTCCGGCTTTTATCTTGGCACTTCCCGTTAATAATCAGCGGGCGCGCCCAGGATTCACGCGGCGCGTGCTCGCCTTTTCGTTCCCTGCCGGTGTGGCGGTGGCAAGCGCAGCTTTCTTTACCTATATTGGGGTGCGGGCGCAGCAGAGCGCCATGACTCCGCAGTTGCTTATGCAGGCTTCCACAGCAGCCTTAGCGGCACTTATCATCTCAGCCACTTGGGTGCTGGTACAAGTGGCTCGGCCGTGGCAGCTGTGGAAAGTTTTGCTTATTTTATTGCCGCTGATTTTTTATTCGATTATTTTTACGTGGAGTTTTACGCAGCAGATCTTCCATTTAGATTCCACGAATTTATCTTTTATGCTGTGCGGATTAGCGGGCGGAGTAGGTGGAATAGTGCTGCTTGAGCTGCTGTGTGGAATAAAAAAGATTTGGAATAAGCGGTTAAAAAATCAACAAAAAGTAAGTGTACCCTAAGTCTAGACATCTGCGCAGTTAATTAATAGAATCATTATCGAGAACGCTTCCTGGGATAGCGGAGATATTTGTAGAAGTGCAAATAGAGTTTTTCTTGAATCCAGGGAAGTTTCTTCCTCATTGAATACTAAAATGAATAGGCAATATTGGAATTAGTGCCTCCAATATTGTTTCCCCTGCGAGGGCGGTCGGTTTGCGTGGATGGCCGCCCTCGCTTTTTACTTTTTTCGCCGTTTCTGCTTTTCTAATTTTCGCAAGTGACTTGCGCATAGTCGCACTAATTATTTACATCATTTACGTCATTTACGTGCCGAATAATTACTTATACGCCAAATAATTGCTCATACGCCCGATAATCTTCTATACGCCAAATAGTCATCTATATATACTTAAAGGGCGATAATTTCTTGAGGAGAGTATTCATGCGCACGATACTAAATATAATCTGGGTAGTTTTAGGCGGATTCTGGCTTTTCTGCGGCTATATATTAGCCGGCCTCATCAGCTGCATATTCATAATTACGATACCGGCCGGATTGGCTAGTTTCCGTATCGCAGGCTATGTGCTCTGGCCTTTCGGGCGGCGGGTAGTAGATAAGAGCAGTGCCGGCGGGGGCAGTGCGCTGATGAATATAGTGTGGTTCTTTATTGCGGGCTGGTGGCTGGCGCTCGGGCACGTAATCACCGCCCTTGCACAAGCAGTAACTATAATCGGACTGCCGATGGCCTGGGCAAACTTAAAACTCATTCCGGTAGTCTGTTTCCCCTTTGGGAAAGAAATAGTGGCGCAGTAACCGCCGTTTCCGGTTTTTACCCTTTTACATTTTGGGCTTTCGCCCGCTTCGGGTCATGCCGTCTTGCCGTTCTGCTTCCCGGTTCCTGCTTCTAGGCCTCTAAAGCCGCCTGCAGAGCGGGCACTACTTCGTATAAATCTCCCACAATCCCGTAATCAGCTTCGGCAAAAATAGGAGCTTGCGGATCGTCATTAATAGCCACGATGACGGCAGAATTCTGCACTCCGCCGGTGTGGTGAATCTGGCCAGAAATTCCAATCGCCATATATAAATCAGCGTGCACAGTCTGCCCAGTCAGGCCTATATAGGAATCAAACCAGCCGTATCCTTCGGCTAGTGGGCGAGTAGCTCCCACCTTAGCGTCTAGAGCAGTGGCCAAAGTAGTAATCATCTCTAAATCGGCTTTTTCGCTGATACCGCGCCCTACCCCTATTACCCGGGCTGCGTCGGCTAAATTTTCGCTATTGCTGGGGCGGGCAGATTCTTTTTGCAGCGTTATTCCGGCGCGAGGGGTGAGCACTAATTCGCTCACTTCGGCCTGGCCACCATCTGGTATCCCAACACTTTCTAAGACTAAACCGACCGGCCCAGAAATAGCTAAAGTTTCTTCTGCACGTGCGGCAACCAGCTGAGTGGCCTGCCGCCGCGCATTATCCCAAGTGAGAGCAGAAGAAATCCACACTCCGCCTAATTTAGCAGTAGCGGCCGCTGCGAGCGTACGCTCAGTGGGCAGATCTGCCGCCAGCACGGTATCGGCTCCTGCTTCTTCCAAGTAATCACTAATTGCCGCCGCGTAGCTTTCGGGAATCTCGGCTCCGGGCACGTAAAGAATTTTTGCCACTGGTGCATTGCGTAAGGAATCGAGCAGCTCAGCATTGCCGACCACCAGCAGATTCGCTTCTGCTCCCGCTTGGGCCAATAAAGTGGAAATTTCTGGCGAGCTACTTGCTATTACCCACGTGCTCATGAAAGTACTCCTTCCGCGCGCAACGCCTCCACCAATTCGGCCGCCGCATTTTCCGAATCAAATATAATCTGCTTCCGCTGCCGGCTTTCCGGTTTCCGCTTCGAAATTACTTCTGCTTTACCGCGAGTCTCTTCTAGCTCTAAATCTTCTAAACTCAGTATATGTACCGGCTTTTTCCGTGCCGCCATCATATCTTTCATACCAATCAGCGGCACCTGGGCGGCATCGGTAGTCACCGAGAGTACCACCGGAGTGGCGATTTCGAGATCTTGGAGGGTTTCTCCTTGAATACGAGTTACTGCTAGGCCACTTGCTTGCGGAGTAATCGAGGTAATATCGGAAAATGCGGGAATCCCTAAATATCCAGCTAGTAGTGCAGGCACTGCTTTACCACCCACATCGGCAGAGGCTTCTCCCGCAATTATCACATCGACGTCGCGAATTCCTTTTATAGCAGCAGCTAATACTCGTGCATATAAATCCGGCGTAGCGTCTTCCAAGGAGTCATCTGCCACTACGAATAATTCATCTAAACCGCGTGCGGCGGCAGCCTGGAGCGCTTTTTTACTTCCAGCGCTACTCTCGCCAGCGCTCAGCCCCAGCACTTCGGCGCCAGCGGCATTCGCCAGCAGTCTCCCCATCTGAATGGCTACCGGATCATATTCCGATATACTCCGCCGATTCCCCCAAGTTACTTCTCCCGCAGCAGATACTTCCGCTTCTTGCGGGTCGGGTGCCCATTTGTAGATAACTACAATTTTCATCGCTTTATCCTTAATAGTTGGAGAATAAAATGCTGCGCCGCCTGCTTGGCGAGATATAGATGCTCACTGCCCGGAAAAATCCGATGGCTGGCTCAGCTGGAATCCCAGCTAATCAGTCGGGGTGACGGGATTTGAACCCACGACCTCTTCGTCCCGAACGAAGCGCGCTACCAAACTGCGCCACACCCCGTTGTTTGAAGTGATGTGTTCACTAAAGCAACTGCTTAATACTATCGGAGAAATGCGCGCGGGTAAAATCATTTTTCGCAAGCTGCGCCTCACTTCACAGCTTTCCGGCTCACAAAGCGAAAATACGCGGATTTTACTGGACGCTATGCGCTTTTTAGTGTGTCTCTTAGGGCGCTTTTTAGTGCGCCGCTCAGTATATCTGTGCCGTACTCTTTAGCGCGTCGTTCAGTATACCTATGCTGCTTTAATACACTTCGAGAAGAATCAACTCGGGCGGGCAGAAAGTGCGCAGAGGTACAAAAGGTGAAGAGCCGAGACCGGCCGAAACTTCCACTATTGCGTGTTGCTTAGCTTGCGGGAAAGTTAATTGGGCATCGCCTTTCTGGGCAGGTGCGCCTAACGGCCAAGTAAAAATTCCCGAGGCGTAGGGGGTAGGAATATCACAATTAGTGGTGAGAGCTTTTCCGCCGGGCAAGCAGACCTGCCCGCCATGGGTGTGCCCAGCAAAAATTAGCTGGCAGTCATTTTCGGCGAGCTTTTTTAATATCCGTAAATAAGGAGCATGCGTCAGACCGATACGTAAATCGCGATTTTGAACAGCTGGGGTGCCCTGTGTATCCGGGGAGTTTTGGGCAGCTGGCTCGCCGTGCTCGCTAGGTGCATCAAGTGCAGTGGGTATATTAGGTGCGCGGTACTCGCCGTGCCCGCCAAGTGTAGCTGCGGCTGCGGGTGTAGCTACGGGTGTAGCTGCGGGGAAAATATCGCGCTTTATGTGGGGGTCATCTACTCCAATGAAATCTATTTTTCGCCCTTTTATCGTCATTTCTGCGCGCGCGTTATTCAAATTTATCCAGCCAAAAGATTCCAAGAGGGAAGTGAGTTGCTCGGTGGGGAGTGGGCGCGCCGAATGTTGCTTAAGGGCATCAGCGCTGGAAGTGCGGTAGAGATAGCGGAAAGGATTCTTGAAACGTGGAGCTGTATAGTCATTTGATCCGTAGACGAATACGCCGGGAATGCCGGCAAAACTCTCTAGCGCGCGCGCTAACTCTGGTAATACGGCGGCTTGGGAAATTAAATCTCCGGTAAATACCAGTAAATCGGGGTGGGTATGAGCGGCTTGCATTAAAAATCGCAGTTGCGCATATCTGCACTTAGTCAGATGTAAATCAGAAATATGGAGAATTCGCAGTGGCGCATAATCTTCACTTGCCGGTGGATAATCTGCTTTTGTAGCCGCGTGGGTGGGCAAAGGCGCCGGAGTGGCTGGGAAAATTGTGCGCCGATAGAGCCGGTAGCTCCGCCCGTGTATATAAGCAGCTCCAGCAGTTAAACACCCGCTGGCTGCTAAGCCGGCGCCCGCTAGAAATAACTTTTTCGTATTCACTGTTCAGTGTGGGGTGCTTGATTATGGGCAGGTGGCTGCGGATTAGGCGGGGGAGTATTCTGTTGAGAGCCGGGCGTGGAATTTGAATTATTGCGAGGAGTCTGAGTGCGGGGCACAGAACTATGAGTGAAGTACTTGATGGGCTTTCCAGCGAGTGCGGCTTGGTTAAAAGCGCGGAAAGTATGGGCAGGAATAGCGCTTCCATAGAGCACTGAATAGTATCTGCCGTTTACCGTGATATCAATCATCGGGGTATCTCCGCTCATATTTCCCGTCCAGACGGCGGTGGCCAATTGCGGAGTATAGCCCACAAACCAAGCGTGATTAGCACTGTCAGTAGTGCCAGTTTTTCCAGCTACTGGCCGCGCTCCGAGTGAGGCAGCCACGCCGGTACCACTCGTAACTACTGAACGCAGCGCTTGCGTGGCCTGCTGGGCTACTTCTGGTTTTATTACTTCTTTACAACTCGGCTCTTGCGTAGCCAGCACTTTACCGGAGCTATCTTTAATCTCTGTAAAGCTAATAGGGCTACAAGCTTTTCCATCTGCCGCTAAAGTAGCAGCTGCCGAAGCCATAGAAAGTGGAGTCACCGGATTGGTGCCCAGCACCATGCTCGGATTAGGGACAAGAGGGAGCGGCTCTCCTCGAGTGGCGTGCAGCGGATTCTTTGCAGCGCCCTTCCCCATATCGGCAAACTGCTTCACATCTGCTTCAGTGGCTAGGCCGCCGCGTTGTACACCTAAAGCTGTGGCCGTGGCAGTGATATCGCATAAATCTAGTTTCGTGGCCATATCCACGTAGCCTACGTTCAAAGAAAGAGCAGTAGCTTGCTGCACGGAGCGCATTCCGCCGCCTTCTCCTTCGTTATTATTAGGTGAATAAGGGCCCACTAGACTCGGGGCGCAAGAGATATTCCATTTATTTGCCGGATAAAGCCGTTTAGTGGTATTTACCGAATCATAGATGCTATGACCAGATTTTATCCAATCTACCAGTGTAAATATCTTAAATGTGGATCCGGATTGGAATCCTTCTCCGCCGCCGCGGGTGCGCCCTACATTCAGATTCAAAGTGGTGGCTTCCGGATTTTGCTCAGTGGCTTTTCCGTAGTGAGTATTTTGCGCCATAGCAAGAATCTTTCCCGTGCCCGGTTCAATAGCGCTTAAAGAAGTTTCTAAACCAGAGGGATCATCAATCGGCACTCCCGCTACTACGGCATCGTAAGCCGCTTGCTGGGCAGTCGGATCGAGAGTAGAAGTAATTTTTAATCCGCCGCGATAGAGCATCTGTATACGGTCGCTGCGCGATTTACCGTAGAGCTCTGAATTTAAGACGTCCGCCACCACAGTTTCACAGAAATAGGCGGAAATTCCCGCACTTTCGCAACCATTCTGCGTCGGATTTACTTTCAAAGTGTCTTCTATCGGCACCGCCATGGCTGCATCGCGTTCTTCCGGAGTGATGAATTCTAGATCCGCCATTTCGGTAAGCACTACGTCTCGGCGTTCCTGTGCGTCATGCGGATTGATAAGCGGATTCCATTTATTAGGTGCCTGCGTAATTCCAGCTAACATCGCTGCTTGCGGCAAGGTCACGTCTTTTGCCGATACAGAGAAGAAATAGCGCGAAGCCGCCTCTACTCCCCACTGGGAGGGACCAAATTGGGCGATATTTAGATACGCGGTGAGAATCTGGTCTTTATCCATTTTCTTCTCAATCGCTATCGCATAGCGTGCTTCGTTGAGTTTACGGGTGAGGGTCTGCTCGGTAGCTTTTCGGACTTTTTCCGCATCTCCCGCGATGCGCCCCTCTTCGATAAGCGCATTCTTTACGTACTGCTGGGTAATAGTAGAACCTCCGGCCAGCCGCCCACCGGTGAGGTTGTTGAAGGCAGCGCCAATGATTCCTTGGGCATCTAGACCTGTGTGCTCAAAAAAGCGGCGATCTTCGATGGCGACGGCGGCTTTCTTAATGAGCGGCGAGATATTTTCCGAAGAAACAATAATGCGATTCTCTGCATAAAATTTCGCCACTTCGCTGCCATCTGCTGCCAAAATTACTGACTGCTCAGAGGGGCGAGTGAAGTCAATCTCGGTAGGTAAATCATTAAAAAGATGCAGTATCGCATTGGCGGCGGTAGCCGAAGCTGCCACCAGTGGCATAGCTATTGCTCCGGCGAGTATTCCGCCCATAAGAGAGAGTGCGAGGAAAGCAGCAAGTGCCGTGCGTAGTTCTTGCCGGCTAAAGTTTTTCCGCAGCTTTCTTTTCGATTTATCTCCAGAAGATGCCATAGAGTCAGAATACTTGGTTTGGAGGTGGTTTTCCTAGTGATTTTTAGTTATCGGCGAGATTTTTGTTCGATAAATGGGCTCAATGTGCGTTTTCGAAAAATAGTTTGTAGTATACGAGTGACGCCAATCACCATAGACAAATGATGCAGAAGGGTTGAAACAATTTATGAGGGCTGTGTATAAGGATCAAACCTGGGCCACACGAGCTGCCTGTGCAAAAATAGACCCAGATTCGTTATTCGTGCGGGGATCGGCGCAGCGGCAGGTACGCCAACTCTGCTACGCATGCCCAGTGCGTTTAGAGTGCTTAGCAGATGCGCTTGATTCTAATGCCGGTTTTGGAGTGTGGGGTGGATTGACGGAGCGAGAACGGCGGGCAATTTTGCGGCGTTTCCCCAATGAAACCAATTGGTACGCTCGTTTAACTACTTCGGAGGAGCCAGTAGCTATTGAACTCCGAGCCGGGCGAGTGCCCCGTATCTCTACTCGCTGAGGTATTGTGAAAATATGACTAAATGGGAATACGTGACGATACCACTACTGATACACAATACAAAGGCAATTTTAGATAACTGGGGAAAGCAAGGCTGGGAATTGGTGACGGTGCTACCGGGACCAGATGGCACGAATCCAGTCGCTTATCTGAAGCGTCCCGTTTCGCAAGATGAATAAATCAAAAGCAGCAGATTGATCTGAAGAATTTGTAACTATATAGAAGTGCCCCCGTCAGTTAAAAACTGGCGGGGGTAAATTATTTTTAAGCTAGAGAATTTTAGCTCGCATATGTGCCGGATTTTTTATGTGCCGGATTTTTAGTGAGCTCGCCGCTGGAGCCGCGCTACCTGAATAAGGAGTACAGCTCGCCCTTCTAAACGAATCCAGCCGCGGGAAGTAAAATCAGCCAAAGACTTATTTACCGTTTCCCGAGAAGCTCCTACGAGATGCGCTAATTCTTCTTGCGTTAAATCGTGGGCCACATAGATGCCTTCAGGAGTGCGCTCTCCGAATTTCTCAGCTAAATCTAAGAGAGCTTTGGCGACGCGCCCCGGCACATCGGAAAATACCAAATCTGCCATCTGGTTATTGGTATTACGCAGCCGCAGTGCCAATTGCCGAAGCATCAAAATAGCTAACCGCGGGTGATCCTCGATATATTTCCGCATTTCCTCATGTGCCAGCGTGAGCAACTTAGTGGGTGCAATGGCGGTAACTGTAGAAGAACGGGGCTGAAGATCGAAGAGAGAAAGTTCTCCGATTATTTCTCCCGGTCCGAGCACGGCGATTAAATTTTCCCGTCCATCTTGAGAGGTGTGGGAGAGTTTCACTTTTCCTTCAGTAATCAAGTAAAGGCGATTTCCGGCGTCTCCCTCATGGAAAAGCGATTCTCCGCGCTTGAGAGAAGCCTCTGCCATGAGTGCCGCCAGAGATTCTAAATCTTCCTCAGTCAGCCCTTTGAACAGCTCGACCTGCGCTAAAAAATTTGCATCCATTACTGTGTTTTCCTCTACTCTCTGCTGTGAATAAATACGTTAGCAACTCTGAACCAGTAAACTAATTTAGTAAACTCTGTAAGAGATGCCATACTCAATACCAATTTTGCCATGTTAATTGATATTTAGCACGGTTTTTTTAATAAAGAAGATACTACTAGCACAATTAGCGAAAGTGAGAAAATGCCCCGGCCGAAACTTTCTGAGCGACGAGAACAAGCTCAGCAAATCACTTCGCGCCTCGCACAGCTGTATCCGGAGGCAGCTTGTACCCTGGATTTTCAAAATTCTTTTCAACTACTCTGCGCCACCGTGCTATCGGCACAAACTACTGATGCGCGGGTAAATAAGGTGACGCCGGAACTTTTTCGCCGTTTTCCCTCTCCGGAAGCTATGGCGAAAGCGGAACTAGCAGAGCTAGAAGAAATACTGCATCCGCTCGGATTTTTTCGCTCCAAAGCGAAATCTTTACAGGGGCTAGCGCGCGGCTTAGTGGAAAATTTTGCGGGGCAAGTACCCGGAGAGCTCGCGCAGCTGGTGACTCTTCCGGGAGTGGGGCGAAAAACCGCTAATGTGGTGCTCGGAGATGCTTTTGGAATTCCGGGAATTACGGTAGATACGCATGTGGGGAGATTGGCTCGCCGCTGGAAATGGACGCGCCACCAAGATCCGGAAAAAGCCGAAAAAGATTTGCAGAAATTATTACCGCCGGAGATTTGGACCTCTACTTGCCACCGTATTATTGCGCACGGGCGGGCAGTGTGTCGCGCGCGGAAGCCGCTGTGTGGGCAATGCGCTCTAGAAGATATTTGCCCAAGTAGCGAAGTAGCGCAGTAGCGAAGAAGTGTAAATTAGCGCCGTAGCGAGATTGTTCAGCGGGAAAAGTTAATAGTGCGGCTGCATCTTAGCAGTGCGTTTATCTTAGCAGTGCGTCTGTAAAAAAATTCGGAGAGCATCGGTGAATGCCGCTGGTTGCTCTTCCGGCACAAAATGCCCTGCTTGGGCGATGGTAAGTAATTCATAGGAACCACGCGCAAATTCCACGTCCTTATTCCATGCTCGGGGAGGAAGTAGCGGATCGAGCGCGCCGCGCACGGCCAGGATAGGAACTTTTACCGGATTTGCAGATTCACGCAAATATTGCCGGCCGCGGGCGGAATGCTGGGAAAGTAGCGTCCAGCGCAGTTGTGCAAGAGCTGCCCGAGCTACTCCCGGCAAACGCAATGCCTGCGTATAGAGCTCTGCTTGCCCGGCTGCGCCGTTATTCCCGGGCGCTGACCACTCCTGTAAAAGCTGGGCGATGTGGCGGGAATCTTGGAGTTTCTTTTCGGCGAGTGGAGTGAGGAAGCTATCGATAGCGTGCCGCCAAGTGCGGAGAGTTAAATGCATACCTAGGCGATGTAAGGTGCGCGGGTGCGGAGAAGACACCGTGACTAGCCCCGCAAATAAATCAGGTGCTTTAGAAACCGCTGACCACGCTAAGGCGCCGCCACGCCCCAGTCCCACTAAAAATGCGCGGTCGTAGCCCAGAGAATGCACCAGGGCAATTAAATCGTCAGTGAGGAGCAGAGCATCGGCGGAGTTTGGCGTCTTATCTGATCCGCCGAAGCCGCGCTTATCGATTGCGGCTACTTCGAATCCGGCGGCTGCCAGAGGCGCGATTTGTTCTCGCCAAGCCCACCAGTATTGCGGAAAACCGTGTACTAAAAGTACAAGGGGGCGAGTATCGGAGTAGGTGCCGGCGTGCGCTATATGAAATTGTGCGCCGTTGGCCTGTACAAATCGGTGCTGCCAAGGGCCGGAAATACTGATACAGGAATTATCAGCCGGCATAAAAGCGCCTCTCTGCTTATTTGCTTGCTTTATCTGCTATTTCGCTATTACTCAGCTGCAGGGGTAGCGGTGGCTGGCTCGGTGGGAGCCGATTTATGATTCTGCTCGTACTGAGGAAGTGCCAGCTCATGGCGCAGTAAAATTTCTTGCCGCGCGGCGCTACGCTTGCGTGCTCCGTGAATAGCGAGAGCAAATATGAAGAGCAAAAATCCGAAAATAGCTATCCGCCCGGAGCCTAAATCGAGCCCGAGGTGATGCACCACATTTCCCGTGAAAGGATTGTAGCCGCCGATAGCTTTATCGAGGCGCTCGATAAGTGCCGCAGCTTGCCCAGGTACGATGACGGCTGCTAGCCCCAAGAGAGTGAGTACAATTCCCCAGACTTGCCCGCCTAGAGAAGAGAGCCGCGCCATGAGAGCAATCATTGCCAGAGCAATCATTCCGCCAGCTAGTTCAAGGAGAGCTGCAAAGTTAATATGCCCCGTATCCCACGGATTATCCGGCACCAGATTGAGGCGGACTCCTGCGTCAGAAATCAGGTACCAAGCTATCGGTATGAGCACGAGGGTGGCAAAAAATACGGCGATATGTGCACTGAAACGGCTCGGAGGTGCATCTGGCACATAAGGCGCCGGCGTGCCGGCCACATCTCCCGGATCGGCAGCCCAGTGTTCGTGATTTTCCACTTCCTCCGCCTGCGCGGAGTCAGCTTCTGCCGCCGGAGTGGATTCTCCAGCTGCTAGGGAATCCGAAAATTCAAGTTCCGAAGAAGTAGGCGCTGGAGATTCGAGTTCGGGGTCGGCTGGTGCTTCTGCGACAGCTGGCTCTGCGGCGGGCGCCTCTTCGGCTGCTAAAAATGGTGGCGCCGGTGGGAAAGCCGAATCCTCGGCGGAATGAGCCGATATTACGTCGTGCAAAGTGGCGTTACTGCGCACCTCGGGAGGTAGATTATGGAAATCTGCACTCTCGCTTGCTTCTTCTGCAGCGCCGGTACTGGCAGCACTCTCTCCGGTAAAGGCCTTTTCCCACGCTAATTCATCAGCTTGCCCATAAGCTGGCTGGGCAGCAGTATTTTCTGCCTGACCTTCTTCAATGGGGTCGAGCACTGTTTCTTCTGGATTATCTGCATCTGCCGAGTTATAAGGATCAGTTGGTGTATGCACTTTTTACTCCTTGCCTACTTATACCTAGCATTGACGCTACCGTGCAGAGCCGAAAAATTCTGATACCTGTGTCGGCGTGCCGTAAAAAGGTAGGAAAAACCACGTTTTCCGCGGCAAAATCTAGCTATTTTTATCTTCGGTAAAGGGGCGGTGGAAAACTCGAGATATACACAAGGGGAGAATAGTGGGATTCTAGCTTTTCGCATCTGTAGCAAGATGCTAGATATGAAAAAGGAAATTTCGCTGCAACCAGAGGCATCTCTCCACTCCCTTATCTACAGTGGTGCCGATAAAGAAGCCTATGCCGAGCTCGCGCGTTTGGCAGAAATAGTGGGCATCGATATCAAGTACGCCGAAAAATTTTCCCATTCCCAAGGAATCCTTAATTTCACCACAGTCGGCTGCCCAGAAGGAAAAATAACGGCGCATTTTCACGAACTTTTTGCCCCTTATTTTGCAAAAGGGCAGTTGCAGCTAGATTACCGGC
The DNA here is from genome assembly GCF_947253055.1 of uncultured Arcanobacterium sp. Classification (GTDB taxonomy): domain Bacteria; phylum Actinomycetota; class Actinomycetes; order Actinomycetales; family Actinomycetaceae; genus Arcanobacterium_A. The sequence goes on from NZ_CAMXYE010000016.1 coordinate 18,456, forward strand.
AAGATACTTCCGATATTTTGGAGCTGATGGTGGCAGTAGGAGTCACTATACGCGGAAAAGTGCTCGGCGTAATTGGCGCCCAAGGGGGCTGTGGAGTATCGGTACTAGCTCTCTGGTTAGCCCGCCGGCTCGCTACGAATGTGCAGATAGCCGTATTGGATATGAATCCCGCCTCGGCAGGAATAGAGCTGCTCTTAGGCGCAGTAGATACCCCGGGGAAACGCTGGGCAGATTTGCAAGGAGATGGTTCACTCCTGGCCGGGCGTCTACAAAATGCGCTACCGGGCTGGAAATCAATTAAATTTCTCTCTGCTGATGAGCGCGGCGGCGTCCCGCTGGATAACGACAGCGGCATAAAAGCAATAGCAGCCTTGGCGCAGGTAAATGAGTGGACGATTCTCGATCTATCGCCGGCGGCTCCTATTTCTCCGGCAGAAAATCCGTGGCTAGAGTGGTGTGACTACATTTTAGTGGTAAGCGCCGTTTCTAATTTGGCGCTCGCACAAGCTGAATTAAAGCTGCAACAGCTCGGCAGAGAGGTGCCGGTGGCAGTGGCGGCAGTGAATGCGAAATCGCAGAATCAACTCGCCTATATAAAGAAATCGCTCCAGCTCGATGAAGTATATAGACTGCGGCACAGCCGAAATTTTTCTGCTGATATAGAGCACGGAATTACTCCCGGCGATCGGCAGAAATCGCTGACTGACCAAGATGTGCGGGTAATCTGTCAGAAGTTTTTACGCGAGTGAAAAATGCCGGTAAAAAACGATATACAAAAAATTCGCGCTCGCTTGGCGGCCGGAGAGGCCTTGCCGCAGGCGCTAGAGGAAATACCGGCACTCTACACCGAAGAATTAGCTAATATGCGCTCGCGGGTGCGCACGGAGCTCGCAGGTGCCGGCATTACGATTGTGCCGTTGCTGGAGGAGCTAGAAACTACAGATGTACTGGTAAACGGGGCGGGGCAGGTTTGGGTAGATAGAGGTCGCGGACTGGAAAAAGTATCTGTAGCAGATCGGCAACTGCAGAGTGAAGCAGGTGTGCGCGCCCTAGCAGTGCGGCTCGCAGCGAGTTGTGGGCAGCGGCTAGACGATGCCAGCCCGATAGTAGATGGCACCTTTGCTTCCGGTATTCGCCTGCACGCCGTGCTGCCGCCAATTGCTGCGGAAGGCACTCTAATTTCACTGCGAAAACACCGCCAGCAACGCCTCGAACTAGGAGATTTACTGGCAAATAATTCCATACATCCGCAGTTGGAAAAGCTACTGCGCCAATTAGTAGCGCAGCGGGCCAATGTAATAATTTCCGGCGCGACGGGCGCGGGGAAGACTACTTTTCTAAATGCCATGCTCTCGTTGGTGCCGGCAGAAGAAAGGATCCTCATTATTGAAGAAGCAGCGGAGTTGCGCCCAGCTCATCCGCATGTGGTGCATTTACAGGTGCGGCACGCCAATGTGCAAGGAGCAGGGGCTATTTCTATGAGTTCGCTGGTGCGCGCCGCCATGCGAATGCGCCCAGATCGGCTGGTGTTAGGTGAATGCCGGGGTGCAGAAGTGCGCGATGTGCTCGGAGCTTTGAATACGGGGCATGAGGGCGGATGGGCCACTATTCACGCTAATTCAGCGGTGGACGTGCCCGCGCGTTTAGTAGCGCTCGGAGCTTTAGCAGATATGCAGGAAGCTACGGTAGCGGCGCAGGCGGCAGCAGCTTTAGATGCGGTAATTCATATTCGCCGGGAGGGAACGCAGCGTTATATTTCTCAAATAGCGGTCTTGGAGCGGCGCCGAGGAGAACTCTATACCGAAGTAGCTGTGGAAGTGCAGGGGCAAAACATTGAATTCGCGCCGGCTTTTTGCCGCCTGGAAGAGCGCTTTTCTTTAGAAAAGGATTAGGGAAATAGGCGGAGAAAATGATTCCTTTTTTATTAGTCATTTTGGTGTGGGCCGTAGCAATCACCACGCTGCCGGCACCGCAAGTACGCCGAAAATTTTCGCGTATTAAACGGCGTCTACCGCGGCGCAAAACCTCTTTCCCCGATATGGGCTTAGTGGTGACGGAGGTAGCTACACGTTTACGCTGCGGAGCTAGCCCCGCTCAAGCGTGGGCACAGACCCTGCGGCGGCATAATTTAGGGGAAAATACAC
>NZ_CAMXYE010000017.1 GCF_947253055.1 uncultured Arcanobacterium sp.
CTACACCCATAAGGTTTCGTCGGCAGCGTCAGATGTGTATAAGAGACAGCAAAAGTACTAAACTCAAAAACGGAATTAAGTGGCTGACACTCTCGCCAGCCACTCTGGAACCGCCGGCAAAAGTAGCGGCGAAAGTAGGGAGAAAAATGGCTTGGAAACCCTTACTCGCAGGAATAGTGCAAAAATTAGTGCCCTATAAGCTGGTAACTACCCCGTTACCAAAAAAGGCAGTACTCATAGGCGCTCCACACACCTCTTATTTTGACGGGTTACTCATGGTAATCGGCCTCTTTGCTGCGAATCGTAAATTCCGCTTTTTAGTGAAAGATTCTGCGGTAAATTCACCTTTCGGGCCGCTGATTCGCGCCTTGGGAGGAATCGCCGTCGACCGTTCTTCTCCGCACGGAGTAGTGAAGCAGATTACCGATATGTTTGCGGAAAATGATGAGTTTATCTTGGTGCTCGCCCCGAAAGGTACGCGCGCGCCGAAGCCGTATTGGCGATCGGGCTTCTACCATATTGCCCGGGGAGCGAAAGTGCCGGTAGTTCTAGGTTTTATCGATGCGCAGTATCGCAAGTGCTACGGCTGGGAAGAATCGATGGAGCTGAGTGGTGATATACGTAAAGACATGGATTACATTCGTTCTTTCTATGAAGAAACCAGCGGTATTAACCCGGAGCGTTTTTCACTTCCGCGCCTCAAAGGAGAAGAAGAACTCTAGAGAAGCATAGCTCTAAAAAAGCAGAAATCTGGAGAATAAAGGCGGAAAAACGAATATAACGAGTGAGCAAATATGCCGAGTAATTTAGAGTGCTTAGAATATAAGATACCTGGTCATACTACTTTTGAGTATCGTTTAGAAGTACCGCTAGATTACGGAGGGCTGCTCTCGATATTTTCTCTCAGTGAAACTGAGCTGGCGGCGCTGCCGAAAAAAATTACTATTTTTGCGCGCGAAATAGTGCGCAATGGGCAAGAAAAGGCTCCTCGCTTGCTGTATTTGGAGGGTGGCCCCGGGCGAGCGGCCCCGCGCCCCGAACCTTTAACTGGCTGGCTAGATATGCTGCTCAACCAATATCGAGTGGTATTACTAGATGAACGCGGTACGGGGGCTTCCCACCCACTTTCGGCGCCGATAATTACTAGCGTAGGTTCTCCGCGCCTACAAGCAGCTTATGTATCTTGTTTCCGGCAAGATTCTATTGTGCAAGATGCGGAATCTTTGCGGCGCGCACTGCAGGGCGATGAACCGTGGCTGGCTCTCGGGCAATCTTTCGGCTCGTTTTGCCTCACTCGCTATCTCGCGGCAGCTCCAGAAGGTTTACGCGGAGCTATTATGCTGGCGGGATTGCCGGCTCTGCAGGCAGAACTTTCTGATATCCATCGCCACACCTGGGCCCTTACCGAAGAGAGAAATCACCGCTTTTTCTCCCGTTATCCACAAGATGCAAAAATCTGCCAGGAAATAGCTGCACATCTGGCAGAAATCCCTGAGTATCTTCCCACTGGTGAGCGGCTCACTCCCCGGCGTTTCCGTATGTTAGGAAATTCGCTCGGGTGGAGCTACGGCTTAGAAAGAGTACATCACCGCTTGGAATCGCCGTTCCAAAAAATATCCGGCAGGAAGCGGCTCAGCCCCCGCTTTTTACAACAAATAGGAGCACGGCTGGCCGGAGGTAAAGAACCGCTGTATTGGGTGTTACGGGAATTCATCTACGCCCGCCCCGGCCGCGCCACCAATTGGGCGGCCGAGAAAGTACGCGCAGAGTTTCCGCAATTTCAACTGGCAGATATAGCTGCCGGAGCGGCCGGCGAACGCGAATTAGCTGCGAGTTTAGCTTCCTATACTGGAAATTTTCGTTTCTCCGGTGATCACTCTTTTTCTTGGCAGGGAGAGGAAGATCCCGCTTTACGCCCGCTGGCGCCGATGATGAAGGAACTCACAAGTTGCCCGAATTTTCCCCAACTCTATGACCCAGCGGTACTAGCCGAAAACAAAGTACCGGCTCTCAGCTGGCTTTATGGTGACGATATGTATGTGCCCTTCGATTTAGCGCGCGAGAGCGCGCAGCTTATTGGGAGATTGCGGGTAATTGAGAGCCCAGATTTTTCCCACGATGCTTTTATAACGCAACCGCAGAATATGATTCCGCGTTTACAACACGAAATAGAGCAGCTCCTTTCCTGAGCCATTCCCTAAGCTATTTTCTGAGCCTTTTCCGGAGCCATTCCCTAAATTATTCTCTAAGCTATTCCTTACACGTCAAAAGGTAATTACGGCAATTTATCCACTTTCTGGCCTCTCATTCTGCTAATTTGAAAAAAATAAGGCAGAATGTTAAGCATGATTTCTATTCCTGCTCTGAAGTTAAATACAGGCGCAAAGATTCCGCAGCTGGGATTCGGCACCTATAAAATCGCACCGGAATCAACTTTCGATATAGTTTCCAGTGCGCTGGAAATTGGCTACCGCCATATAGATACCGCACAGATGTATGGCAATGAAGCAGAAGTAGGGAAGGCAATTAGCGAATCCGGTATTCCACGCTCAGAAATTTTCCTCACCACAAAGCTGAATAACGGCAACCACCGCCCGGAAGATGCGCGGAGGTCTTTTGCAGAATCTTTAGAGAAACTCCAGACCGACTATGTGGATTTATTTCTTATGCATTGGCCACTGCCGAAACTTTATAATGGTGAATACACAAAAGCGTATGCCGTGATGGAAGAATTTTTTGCCGATAAGCGGGCGCGCGCTATCGGCGTTTCTAATTTTGAACCGCATCATCTACGCGAAATACTGCTAGATAATTCCGTGGTACCGACCGTAAATCAAATTGAATTGCATCCGTACTTAAGTAATCAGAAGAACGCCGAATTTTCTGCCCATAAAGGAATTACGGTGACGGCATGGTCTCCTTTGGGGCGCGGGGCAGTGTTGCAAGATCCCGTAATTGAAAAAATTGCAAACGCACTGCAGATTACTCCGGCACAGGTAGTTTTAGCTTGGCATTTAGCCCGCGGATACGTGGCAATTCCCAAGGCGAGCACCCCCGAGCGGCAAGCAGAAAATTTCCAATCCGCAAATATCGTACTTTCTACCGCTGATATTGCGGCGATTAACGCTTTGGATAAAGGAGAGGCAGGCCGGCAAGGCAGCCACCCCGACACTATGAATAAAATTTTGTAAACACTTAAAGAAGCAGAGAGTAAAATAATTTTTACTTCCCAAATAGTTAGGAAAAAATATGGTTTCTTTTGCGTATACGATTGCCGGATCGGAAGCTACCGGCGGAGCCGGTTTTCAGGTAGATTTAAAGACTTTCCACCAGCTGGGAGTATACGGTATGGGTACTCTCACCTGTATCGTTTCTTTTGATCCAAAGAATAACTGGGGGCATCGGCTAGTACAGATTCCTCCGCAGGTGATTAAAGATCAGATTGAAGCAGCTACTGCCGCTCACGATTTAGATACCGTGAAGATTGGCATGTTGGGCCATCCAGATACGATTGAGGCCGTGGCCGCCGGCTTAGCTGGGCAAGAATGGAAAAATATCGTACTCGATCCGGTGTTGATTTGTAAGGGGCAAGAGCCAGGAGCAGCTTTAGATACGGATAATTTGCTACGGGAAAAGATTCTATCGCAAGCCACGGTCGCCACCCCCAATTACTTTGAGGCTTGCACTCTCGCCGGAATGGAAGCGCTAAATACTATTGATGACCTCAAGGAAGCAGCGCAGCGAATTTCCGATCTTGGGCCGCGCTGTGTGATAGTTAAAGGCGGTACTGAGTTCCCCGGTGATCACGCGATTGACGTACTGTGGGACGGCGAAGAAGCCCATATCTATAGCACTCCCCAGATCGGCAAAGAGCGCGTATCGGGAGCCGGCTGCACCCTAGCTGCAGCTATTACCGCAGAGCTAGCTAAAGGCGCCGATATCCACGAGGCAGTGCGCATTGCGAAAGATATGGTGCAAGTAGGAATAGTAAACCGCGTAGGTGGAAATACTCCTTTTGATACAGTCTGGCAGGGCGCCTACCGCATGCAGGAAAACGCTTAAAACTAGGCTAAATATGCAGCAATTTGGAAAGTATGGGAGCTTTGCGAATTTCCGTTCCGCAATGGATACGGCGCTAAGCTCCCATCTTGCTGCCACTCCGAAGTCTGCAGCAACGCAGAAATACCGAATAGAGCACTGCCGGCGCGTGGCGAAAATTGGCCGGCGGCTGGCGGACGCAGAAAATATGGGGGCGGCAGAAGCTGCTTGGCTAGAAATTGGCTGTTTACTGCACGATATCGGAAAATGGGATGCCCAGATTCCGGTAGATCACGGGCGTGCTGGAGCTTTGGTGGTGAAAGATTTACTGGAAAAAGCCCAGATTACTGCGGAAGAATATCCGCTGGCAGCTCAAGTAGTGCAAGGCATCGCTATGCACGTAGACGGCCAGTGGAATCCGCGCGCAGATGAAGGAAGCGATACAAATAAAGCCGGCCAGCCCTATCTATATTTTTCTAATTCTCCTACTCTGCTCGCGCGCGTGATTGGAGAGTGTGATGATATAGATCGCTACTCCGTTTATCGAATTCACGATACTCTGCGTTACGTAGATTTTTTGGCAAAAAGTACTGCTGAGCAGATCAGTTGGATAGAAGAGTATCTAGCCCATTTAGAAAGCATAAGTGCTACACCGCGGCACACTCCGCATACGCAGCAGTGGTGGGAAGAAAATATCGATTTTCAAATCTGCTTTTTCCAAAAGCTGCGCGCGGAAATCTCCTAGGCGAAGATTTCTCTCAACTGAGAATTACGCACCTTTAGCTGTGCTTTTAACCGCGCCTTTAGCTCGCGCCTTTAGCTCGCGCCTTTAGCTCGCGCCTTTAGCGCGCCAATCTCTCCGCCCGCGCCGGCAGATTCACCTCAGTAATTTACAGCTACTCCCATATTAGAGAAACGTGCCCGCTCCCCTTGGAACATTAACTCTACTGAGCCGGTAGGTCCGGAACGATTCTTCCCCACTATTATTTCCGAAGGCGGCGGATTCATCGGATCACTATTATCGGCTCGATGAATTAGCAAAATTACGTCGGCATCTTGCTCCAGAGATCCAGATTCACGTAAATCTGAAACCTGGGGGCGCTTATCTTGGCGCGCCTCCGGATTTCTATTTAACTGCGCCACCGCAATAATGGGAATCTCCAGCTCTTTTGCCAGCAATTTAATAGAACGAGAAAAATCTGATACTTCTTGCTGGCGTGATTCAACGCTTCTACCTCCGGAAGTAAGTAGCTGCAAGTAATCAATTACCAACATTTGGATATTGTTTTGCTGGCGCAGCCGGCGCGCTTTTGCCCGAATCTCCATCATCGTCAAATTAGGAGAATCATCTACATATAAAGGCGCTTCCCCCATACGCTGCACCGCTTTACTTATGCGCTGCCAATCTGGAGTATCTAATTTTCCTTTTATGAGTTTCGTAAGATGCACATCTGATTCTGCGGAAAGCGCGCGCATCACTAATTCGCTACGGTTCATTTCCAAAGAGAAAAACGCCACCGGTATATGTAAATCAATAGCGGTGTGCCGGCATAGATCCATAGCTAGAGTAGATTTCCCCATACCAGGGCGGGCGGCAATAATGACCATCTGCCCGGGGCGCAGCCCCGATAATTTCTCATCTAAATCCGTGAATCCGGTAGCCAGACCGGCAAGCTTACCATCGCGAGCTGTATTAGCTTCTATTTCTTCTATTACTTCCGGCAAAATTTCTTTCACGCCAGCGTAGTCATTAGTTATGTGCTCAGCAGTCACATTAAACATTTCTGCCTGCGCCGTATCGATTATTTTATCTACGTCTTCTCCGGCATCGCTATAGCCGAGCTGTACGATTCGGGTACCAGCTTCTACTAAGGCACGTAACTTAGCTCTGTCACGAACAATTCGCCCATAATATGCAGCATTGGCAGCCGTCGGCACGGAAGATACCAAAGTATGGAGATAGGCATCTCCTCCTACCTGCTCTAATTGGCCAAGATTTTTTAATGCAGCTGCCACGGTAATCGGATCAGCAGGTTCACCTCGTGAAAAAAGATCCAGAATTACTTCAAATATGCGCCCGTGCTGCGGCCGATAAAAATCTTCGGTGTGGAGTATCTCCAGCACATCTCCAATGGCATCTTTGCTGAGCATCATGCCACCGAGCACGGAAATTTCGGCTTCTAAGTTTTGCGGCGGCATGCGCTCAAAAGTACTGCTCGGAATTTGCGCCATTCTCTGCTCCTTGCTGCGGCGACTCTCCCGGCGGTGCGCCTGCCAAAACCTACTTAAGTATATTTCTACTTTGCCGAAGTATCCATAAAAGTCAAATCTACAAAAATCTTTTTTGTGGATACTTTAAATATTTTTGTGGATACACGCGGAGATTACCGTGGATAAAAACGGGAAAACTCCCTAAAATTGTTCACATTTTTCAAAAAGTTATCCACGACAGTGGACAATTTCTAGATATGCCCCGTAAATGGCGCAATAAATAACCACAATTGTGGAAATGCCTGTGTAAAGTTTCAACTTAAAAACTCTCTTTAATTTTTTGAAAACTTAAAGTAACTAATTCCACCGTGTCGAGATAAATTTTGCTTAACCAAGTATCTTTAGTACGGAGAAATAAAATTCGCCCTCCCTATTTCGCTCTGAAAACAGCGATGAAAGCCGAGAAATGGAAAAAGTAACTAAGCGGCTCGCCGCCCTCGCTCTCCCCTCCTTAGGTGCACTTCTCATGGAGCCACTTTTGGTAGCGGTAGATTCCACGATGGTGGGGCGTCTAGGCACAACTCCGCTAGCTGGACTTTCTCTCGCTGCCACCGTGCTCACCACAATCGTCGGAATATGTATATTCCTTTCCTACGCCACCACTGCCGCTACCGCCCGCTTTGTGGGCGCGCAACAATTCGAAAAGGCTTTGCGGCAAGGCTTAGATGGAATGTGGTTAGGGGCTGGATTAGGCATAATTCTAGGGCTGCTTTTTTATATATTTGCTACTCCACTACTGCAGCTTTTCGGCCCCGAAGCAGCCGTATTGGCAGAAGCAGTAAGCTATGCCCGTGCCTCCGCTTTCGGCTTGCCTGGAATGCTTCTAGTACTAGCTGCCACCGGTACGCTGCGCGGTTTCGCCGACACCAAAACTCCACTCTTAGCTACCGTATGTGGGGGCCTAATAAATATCCCCCTCAATATCACCCTTATCTACGGAGCTGGCCTCGGAGTAGCGGGAGCCGGCTTCGGCACAGCAATCTCTCAAAATCTTATGGGCGCTTTTCTAAGTTGGCGCATTGCCCGCCGAGCCCCAAACTATGGAGTATCTTTACTTCCTTCCGGCGCAGGAGTACTAAAATCTCTCCACTCGGCTCTGCCGTTAATCATCCGCACTCTTTCCCTACGAGCCGCAATTTTGCTGCAGATTGCCGCCGCTGCCGCACTCGGCACTATTCCACTTGCCTGCAACCAGATAGTTATGACGATGTGGAATTTTGCCTCTTATGGTTTAGATTCTTTAGCTACGGCCGCACAAATTCTCGTCGGGCAGAGTCTAGGTTCGCACAATCCACCCCGGGTACATCTTCTTTTACGCAAGTGCCTGCACATAAGTGGGCGAGTAGGGGTGGGACTTTTAGTGGTATTCGCCGGTATTTCCTATCTTATACCGCGCCTCATGAGCACCGATCCAGCCGTCCACCAGCTCTCTACCCATACTCTTCTCATTACGGCAGCCGCCCTCCCCCTCGCTGCTTTCTCCTACGTACTCGACGGAATCCTAATTGGCGCCGGTGATAGCGGAAAACTAGCTAAGTACATGGTATTCGCTCTCCTCACTTTCGCCCCTATCGCCCTCTTTTTCTGCACTAGCGGTTCCAGCTGGGGAAATAAGGGAATGTACGGATTGTGGGTGGGATATGCCTTCGTCTTCATGGCCGCGCGCGCCGTTCCTATGCTTATACGCGTACAAAAAGATGCTTGGATGCATCTGGCGGAAACACCAGAAACACCAGAAACCATGCAAACGCCACCAAAAACAGAAGCGCCGCAGAAACCGAAAATGCCGCATAAATCGAACAAAACTGATTAGTAATTTAAAATCGCTACGTTCAGTAGGGACTTTTTTCTTATTTTCCCTTAAAAAAGATAATGTGATTTAGATATCTGATACTCAGATTTACAGTTTTCCTAGCGCGTACGGAAATTACCCGCTAGCATAATACACATGAATGCTTTTAGTGCACCAAGCAAAGATGCTTATGACGTTATCGTAGTTGGCTCCGGCGCTGCCGGACTCACTTCCGCTCTAACCGCCGCACGTAGAGGTTTGAGCGTACTTCTTATAGAAAAGGATTCTCACTGGGGAGGATCTACTTCTAAATCAGCCGGTATGGTGTGGGTACCGGGAAATAACCAATTAGCTCAGGTAGGCAAGACGGATAATAAAGCTCTGGGCCGGGAATACATGAAAGCCACCGTCGGCGATTGTACTCCAGATGAAATAATCGACACCTTCCTCAATGAGGGGCCGAAGGCGATGGATTTCATCACTGCTTCCTGCAAGCACCTCATGTGGCGCAATATGGAAGGATATCCAGATTATTGGCTCGACGCTCCGGGAGCTGCCAAGACTGGCCGCGGCGTAGAAGCTGGCGCTTTTGATGTGCGCCTCCTCGGCGAGTGGGAAGATACCCACGTCAAAGCCTACTTCCGCCCCATTATCCACATGGATATGAACTCTTTTGATTCTGCTGATTTACTGCTGGCGACGACTAATCCGAAGCCACTTTGGCGCGGAGTGAAGCTCACCGTGCGCAATATAATCCAGAAGCTGCAGGGTAAGAAGATAATCACCATGGGAGCTGCCCTTACTGGCGCGCTTATGCACGCAGTACTGGAAGCCGGTGTGGAAGTAAAGCTCTCCACTAAGTTGGTGGATCTTACCAAGCAAGGCCAGCGCATTACCGGCGTGGTAATTGAGCAAAAAGGAAAGCAGATTCCAGTAGCTGCTAACCATGGAGTAATCCTCGGCTGCGGTGGCTTCGAGCGCAATACAGAAATGCGGCAGAAGTATCAGCGGCATCCGATTAACGGCACTTGGACGGTAGGCGCCGAAGGTAATACGGGCGACGGCATCCGCATTGGCGAAAAGTATGGAGCCAAGTTGGAGAATATGGCAGACGCTATTTGGGCCCCCGTAATTAAACTGCCGAAAGTAGATATCCCCGCTTTCGTGGAGATTGACGACGAAGAGCGCTTCATTGTGCCCGATCGTTCTCTACCCCATACCTTGATTGTGAATAGCAAGGGTAAGCGCTTTATGAACGAAGCACTTCCTTACTGCGCAGCTGGGCAGGGTCTCTACGGCGGCAAGTACGGCAAGGGCGAAGGAGATGCCGAGAATATGCCGGCCTATCTCATCTTCGATCAGCAGTTCCGCAATAAGTATCTATTTGCTTATGGCTATCTGCCGATTATCGATTTGCCGAAGAAGTTCTACGAATCCGGCGCCATAATTCGCCGGGATACTATCGAAGAGCTGGCTGCCGCAATTGACGTACCAGTCGATCAGCTAAAAGCCACTCTCGAACGTTTCAACGGATTTGCCCGCACCGGAGTTGATGAAGATTTCCACCGCGGCGAAAACGAGCACGATACCTTCTACGGCAACCGCTATCACAAGCCGAATCCGTCCCTGGGCGAAGTAAAGAAGGGTCCCTTCTACGCCACTAAGGTATATCCGGGAGATATCGGCACGGCCGGCGGCTTGACTATCGACAGCAAGGCGCGTGTGATTCGGGAAGACGGCACCCCCATCGAAGGGCTCTATGCAGCTGGCAACACTGCTAAGTCTATTGTGGGCCATACCTACACGGCGGGCGGTACCTCTATTGGAGCAGCTATCGTATTCGGATATGTAGCAGCTTCGGATATCGCTGATCAGCTTCCGAATAAGGTGGTATCCCACTAACAGGAAATAGCTGAGAAGCTCTAGTTAAACGCCGGCGCGGGAGAGAAATTTTCTCTCCCGCGCCTTTATTTTCAGTCTTTATTTTTCGCTTTTATCGCTCGGGCCAGCATTTTGCGGATTTTCTAGCCGCATTTCGGATCCTACATCCCGCTTTATTTAATAAAATTCCGCTGCTGATAATCTGCTAAAGCCGCCCTATAGTACTGCTCGCTTGCAGCGATGAACGTGGCTTCACTAAAACGCTGCCGCGCTTGAGTGCGCACCGCCTCCGGATTATATTTCTGATGGCGATCTTTCGCCATCTCATACATCGCTTCAGCTAGTTCATCTTCGCCGTCAATCGGCACTCGAATTCCCGCACTTTCGCTTATCATATATTCTCCACCGAAAGTGCGCGTACCTATACAAGGCAGCCCCGCCATCTGGGCTTCTGCAAATACGATTCCCGCCGCTTCTTCACAGCTCGCCAGCACAAAGCAGTGTGTATGCGCCAATAATTGCGCTACTTGTGGCCGCGGCAAAACTCCTTGTAAATCTACTACTTCTTCTAAACCTAACTCGCGGCGCAGCTCCGTCACTTCCTCCATAGCTTTTCCGGCGCCGCCCGCCATCACCATACGCGTATTTGGTAAACGCACATGCATTTTTGCAAAAGCACGTAGCGTCATTTTTTCGCGTTTACGCTCATCCCAGTAGGAAACATGTGAAAACACAAAGGGTTCTTCTGCCCCTAGCTGTGGAAGCGGTGTATTCGAATCTGAATCGAGCACCGGCAGGGTGAGCACCTGCCAAGGTGCGCCATAGAAATCGCTGAGTGCCGCAGCAAAAGCAGTAGATACCGCCGCTCTCCCATTGGCTTGCTGCACTGCTTTGCGTAAAGAACGAGTGCGTGGCAGCCACGGGGTACGCGTCAGAGAAGAAGTGCGATGCTCCGTAACTACGTAAGGAATCTTCCACAAGCGGGAGGCCGCGGCCGCTACGTAGATAGCGCGAAATACCGAATGTGCCTGAATCACATCTGGCACCCCATAGAGCTCGGCATATTTCTTTAAGAGCGGCTGGGCGGCTTTCTTAGCTAACCAAGCGTCTCCGGGCAATCCCCAACCAATTTCCCGGGGAAGAAATCCGCGCAGCACGGGGGTATCCTCTTCTAAAGAAATCTCCAATTCTCGCGAATAAGAAAGAAGCCGGCTATCTGATTGAAGAGCCAATACTTCTACTTGCAGACCGGCTCTTTTCAACATCTGCGCTTGCTCACGGAAAAAAGTGCCGTTGTGCGGCGCTTTGGCATCGGGATACCAAGAAGGAATTATTAATACGTGTTTGATCTCTTTTTCTTTTCTGGGCATCTCCATGCAGTAAGTGTATTACGCCAGAGCAGATAGCAAAAATTTTCCCTATAGTAGGTATATGGCATATTTAGACACTGAAAATTCGCCCTCTATACGCGGCATAGATGCGGCAAATAATATACGCCATTTTTTAGCTCAACATACAGCTACCGATGCAGCTGATTGGTGGTTGCTGCTGCGGGCGCGGCACGGCTTGCAGCTAGTGTGTGCAGCCATAAACGAAGAAAAGTCTGCGCGCCACATTGTGACGCAGGCTTTTACTTGCCTCACTGCCGTGAACCCCATTTTGGCGGCAGGAATGCATCCTATCTACGCCGATATTTCTGCCGAAACTCTGGCAATTGATAGTGAGAAATTACAGATTCCACCCCATACCGGAGCGGTGATACTGCAAAATACTTTCGGAATCGTAGCCAACTTTGCCGCCCAAGAGATTGCAGAAAAAGCGCATCAAGCAGGTGCCTTACTTATCGAAGATAGCGCCCATTGCCTGGGAAGAATGGCGCGGAATGCCGCCGGAGCTCCCGTAGCTGATATTTCTATTCACTCTTTTGGAGCTGAAAAAATGCTGCCCACTAAATTCGGAGCGGCAATCTGGCTCAATCCCCACACTCTCGAGCAAAAACTGCGCCAAAAACTGCAGAAAAGTTTAGAGAATCTAGCTCTCCCAGGGCCTAGCTTGCGAACCGCCCTGCGTCTATATAAAACCCAAGACAAAATACTTTCCCATTTGCCGGCGCGACTTTCGGCAAAAACTCGCCATTTATTTGAAAGCACGCCCCTGTTTTATCCCCCGATTACTAGCCAAGAGAGAAATGGGGAATCCGCGGCTATCTACGCTTTAGATTCTTGGGCGGGGCGCAAAGCGGCAACGGCTCTGCAAAATTTGCCTGCTATTGAAACCCAGCTCGCGACTACCGCCGATATCTATCGGCGGGAGCTAGGAAATCAAGCGGGTCTAAAGATCCCAGCTACAATAGAATCGGGAATGCCGCTTTTACGCTTCCCCATGCTAATGCAAAGTACTGCTGCGGGAGTGACACTAGATCCAGAAGAGCTATTTACCTATTTACAGAGGCAGGGATTCTATCCGGGAAGATGGTATCGCCCTCTTCTTTTCCCGGGCACGCCTACCGCCGAACGCTATGATTTGCCGGCTCAGTATCCGAAAATTCCTACTACCCGCCGTATCGCTGCGTCGATTATTAATTTGCGTACTCAAGAAAATCCGGCGCATGCGCTACAATTGGCAATAGCAGTAAAAGATTGGATGGATAAGAAAAATATATGAGTCTCTCCGCCGACACAACTATCTCTTCCTCTATCACTCCTATCACCGAGGAAGAATATGCCCGCCACGTAGCAGAGGGCTATAATTACGCTTTTGAAGCTACACCTTACTGGGATAGCATCGATGCGCTGGCACCCGGGCGAGAACTTTTTCAAAATACCGCTCTGAAATGGCAGAAAGCAGAATACACAGCCGTTTTTAAGTTAAAAAGTTACCGAATTAAACGGTTGAATTTTTTGTGGAGTCGCGGCGCCCCTATCTGGAATCGTCTCCCCGGAAAAGCTATAGAAGCAGAGTTTAGTGCCGACCTGAAAAACTACGTGCAGCAGCGAGATAAAAGTATAGATTTTTTACGGCTGAGCTCGTTCACTGATTTCGGAGTATCCGATTGCCAGCAAATTTCTTATGACACCACTGTGCAGATAGATTTGCGCGGAGATGCAGATGATATTAAAAAACGCATGAAGAAGCGGGGGCGGCGCGATATCAATAAAGCGCTGCGCGAATGCCCGGGTGAATGCCAAGACGAGACCTTTATCAGCGCCGAGAGCTACCGAGAGCTCATGGCAATTATGGAGGAAACCGGGAAAAGAGATACTTTTGCTATTAAAAAATCCGATTTCTATTTCCGCTTTTTAGATACGTTGCGCTCCGTGCCGGAGGGGGGGGGGAAGTACTTCCGCCGAACTTCCGGTGCGTCTCTTCACCTACCGGGAAGAAGGAAAAGTGCAGGCCTGGGCGATGTTTACCATATATGGCGAGCGCGCCAGCTATTACTTTGCCGCCTCTACCCGCACCGGGCAGCAGCATCTCGCTCCGGATTATTTACTCTGGTATTCCTTGAATGAGCTGGCCGCCAGTGGGGTAACTAGCCTAGATTTGCTGGGAATTGGCTCTGATTTAGCTCCGCATCTGCGTACGCTCAATACTTTCAAAACTAAATTTGCCACCGAAACAGTGGCAGTGCCTCCCTATCGAGAAATTATTTTGCACCCCGGGCGCTATAAACTCTGCAATATGCTCGCAGATTTGAAGCAAAAAATCCGCCCGCTTTCTAGTTGATACTTCGTAAATTAGTATTTTCTGCTTAGTGCTTTTCTTAGTTTTAGTGCTTTGCTGAGTTTATTACTTTTCCTAGTTTTAGTGCTTTTGCCAGGTTTAGTGCCTTTTAGCTAAGTAAATCGTCGATTATTGCTACCACTTGCTGTAGATTGTCGGTAAAGACCTCCGGATCTGGCAACAGGGATATATTCAAAAATCCGGGGGTGGGTAGGTCGAAGAAATATCCCGGCTGCGCGGTGAGCTCGGCGCGGCGAATAAGCTCCTGCACTAGCTCTGCTTCGTCTAAATAGGAGGGAAAACGGAAAAGAGCACTCCAGCCCCCTTCCGGCAAATAGATACTCAAAGATTGCTGACGACTAGAAGTAACTAGGCGCTGCAAAGTGGCGAGGTTTGTGCGCGTGCGGGCGCGAATCCGCTCTATTTGCGCAGGTATTTCTGCTAAAAGCTCAGGCAGCTGCTCCGTAATCAATGTACTCATCGGTAAATAAGCATCGGCAATTATATCTAGGCGAGCTTGGGCAGCGGCTACTAAATCAGCCGGTCCGCTCACTTCAATCCAAGCCAGCTTAACTTGCGGAGCGCCCAAATTTTTTGAAAACCCATCTAAAGCCAGAGTGAGCACAGACTTTTCTCCCGCAAACCGCTGCACTCCACCTGCCTGCAGATCCGCCTCCGCACCCAGAGAATAGGAAAAGAAAACTTCATCTGCAATAAGTGGCAGATCGTAACGCCGGCAAATTTCTAAAATTTCTGCTCTTTCGCCGCCGTGCAGATAAGAACCAGTAGGATTGTTGGGATTAATTACTGCTAACGCGCGCGGGCGCAGCTCCGGAGAGGCAGCTGCTAGTTGCTGGTGCAACTCCGCCGTATCTATAAACCACTGCCCGGCGAAGTGGAGAAAATAATTCTTTTGCCGCGCTCCCTCCAGTGCCGCTAACTGCTCTATGAGCGGGTAACCAGGGCAGGGAGCAAAAATACTCTCCCCGGGGTCACAAAATAATTTTAGAAGCCAACTATAGGCCTGCGAAGTGGAACTGAGGAGATAAAGATTTTCTGGATTTACTTCTCTACCTTGCTGTGCAGATAAAAATGCGGCAAGCTGCCGGCGCGCCCGGAAAGGACCGCGCGGATCGGCAACGTAAGGGCCAGGCACTCCGGCGGGTGCCAGCGCATGTCGCGTAGGATTAGAATCGCTGATATTTTGCACCTCTATCCCCGCCTCGTGCGCTCTCTTTACCGCTTGCGTCAGAGAATTAATTTCTAACTGGCTAATCCGCTTTGAAAAATGCACAAATCTAATTCTAGATATTTATTAATTAATAGGCAGCCGCTTATAACAAATAGGCAGCTTCTTATAGCAATACAAAAATCCGCGCCGCCCTGGCGGACGGCGCGGACCTTTTCTATACATCCACCCTCTATAAGGGAGGTTTACATGGGCGTCACGTCGCCGTGATGATCGCGAATGCGCTGCGCTTCCGCTTCATCTTCTATTTGTGCAGCAGCAGCTTCCGCTTTGCAACGCGCTTCATAAGCGGCCAGCTCTTGCTGCTTCTTCTCTTTATTCCACTGCAGTAATCCGCCCATAATATCTGCAATGCTCTTGGCAGCTTCTAAACCACGGTCGCGCTTTTCGTAGGTAAGCCGCGTGCGGTGGCAAAGAGTATCTTCCAGATGCAAGGCTCCTTCGTGCGTCACTCCGAAAGCAATTTCAGCCGCCAGGTATTCTTCCGCTCCCGGAATTTCCTTACCCAGCTCCGGATCCTTCTTAATGGATTCCAGAATGAGCTCAATATCCGTGCCGTAGCGATCAAGCAAATCTTCTACATGATCGAGGCTCAGCCCAGATTCCTGCGCTATCTGCTCCCGCCGGTTCCACAGGGCTCGATACCCAGCAGCTCCCCGAAGCGGAGTCTCTTTCGTAAGCGACGGCAGCTGCTTTGCCTGCTTTGCCTGCTTTCCTAGCGCAAAATCTACCGCGTCTTCTGCCATTACTCGATAAGTAGTGAGCTTTCCACCGGCAATTACCACTAATCCGGGCGCAGCTTCGGCTACCGTATGCTCACGCGATACTTTCGTAGAACCGCCGCCCGCTTTCACTCCCGGCTGGAGCAGCGGGCGCAACCCCGCAAAAGTACCAATGATATCGTCTTCCGTAAGCGGATCTTGTAGCACCTGATTAGCGTGCTCAAGCACGTAGCGAATATCAGCTTTATTAGCCACCGGATTACGCAGATCCTCTGTGTACTCCGTATCGGTGGTGCCAATTATCCAATAGCGCTTCCACGGAATAATAAAGAGTACCGATTTTTCTGTGCGCACAAACATACCCGTGCTGCCTTTAATTCTATCTTTCGGCACCACTATATGAATACCTTTCGAAGCTAATACGCGCAGCCCACCTTGGGTACCACCCATCGCTTCGCTTTCTTCCGTCCATACGCCAGTAGCATTAATAATGCTCCGCGTACGCACCTTATATTCTTTTCCAGTTTCCAAATCGCGGAGAGTAGCTCCCACCACTCGGCCGGTGCCATCTTTCTCCATCGCCACTACCTTGGTGCGATTAGCAGCGAACGCACCATACTGTGCCGCGCTGCGCACTAGGTTCAAGGTGAGCCGGGCATCGTCTACTCGCGCATCGTAATAGACCATCGCACCAATCAAAGCATCTTTCCGCAAATCGGGCACAGTTTCCAAAGCGCCTTTGCGAGTGAGGTGACGCTGAATCGGCACCGAACCGCAGTAAGCCATTTGTGCCATCACATCGTAGAGGCCTACTCCCATGGTGGAATACGCACGCTCAATTACGCGGTGCTTAAAAGGCCAGAGGAGCGGCATCTTCTTTACGAGATGTGGAGCTGTGTATTCCAAGAGCAGACCCCGCTCGGCGAGTGCTTCGTGTACGAGCTTGAAATCTAGCTGGTACAGATAGCGCAAACCGCCGTGCACTAACTTAGAAGAGCGGGATGAAGTACCAGAAGCCCAGTCTTGCGCTTCTACTATCCCCACTCGCAACCCGCGCAGAGCTGCGTCATAAACTATTCCAGCGCCAGTGATTCCACCGCCGATTACTAAAATATCCAGCCCTTGCTCATCTGCCATTGCAGTGAGAGATTCTTGCCGACTAGCTGCACTCAGTATTGCTTCGGACATGTGTATTAACTCCCTCGTGTAGTCCTGTCTCTTATAAATATATTGGCATTCGTAAAAAATAGCACTATTATTCATCAATAAGCACAAATGTGCAGAAAGCGAAAATTGGAGTGAAATTTTATGCCGAAAAACGCCGCTAATTCGAGTGAAGAATTCCGCAATATCCATGATGAACGTGATTTACTCGCCTATAAAGCGGCGCTGGCTTACTACGTACAAGACGAAACGATGGAAACTATCCGCACCCGGATGGGAATTTCGCGCTCCACCGTATCGAGGCTTATCTCCTATGCCCGCGCCACTGGCATAGTGCGCATTCAAGTGTGCCCAGTAAATTTGCCGGATTCGCGCCTCGCCGCCGCATTAGAAAAAAGATTCTCGATTCGCGCGCAGGTGGTAAATTGCTCACCGCAGCAGACCCAGAGTCAGGTGCTCGGCAATGTGGCTAAAGTAGCTGCTCAGATGGTGAGTTATTTAGTGAAAGATGCCGACGTAGTGGGAATTGCTTGGGGTAATACCACGAGTGAAATGGCTCAGTACATTCAACACAAAGATTTAGATTCACTCACGCTCGTGCAACTCAACGGCGCCGCCTCGCCTGAAACTTCCGGGCTAAACCACATTGGTAATATCCTCAACGAGATAGCCGAACGCTGGAATGCGCACACCATACATTTTCCGGTACCGGCTTTTTTTGACGACCCAGCGCTGAAAGAAGCAATGTGGAAAGAACGAGCCGTCCGGCGGGTACTGGACTGGCAAGAAAAATGCTCCTTAGCAATATTTAGCGTCGGCTCCTTAAAAGGCGAAATTCCCTCTCGCGTCTACGCAGCCGGATACCTCAGCCCGGAAGAGTTAATGAACTTACAAAAAGACGCAGTGGTGGGAGATGTCTGCACCGTATTACTTCGCGCAGACGGTTCTTGGAAAGATATTGAACTCAATAAACGCGCTACCGGTGCCACCCCGGACGTTTTACGGCAAATTCCCCGGCGTTTCTGCTTGGCCGCCGGGCAAGCGAAAGCCTATCCGCTGCTCGGTGCACTCCGCGCCGGCGTAGTAACCGATTTAGTGTGCGATAACGCCCTCGCTAAAAGAGTCTTAGCACTAGCAGAAGCAAATAAGTAGATTAAATATACTTATTTGGTTTACACTACTTGCAGGATTGTAATATCCCGGTGTTTTCCAGCTCTCCATGGGAGCAGAGATGGGAGATATTCCTGGTAATGCTGCCAGAAATAACTGCGCCGGTTTTTACTATTCGCCCTACCTAAACCTAAAGGATTAAAGATAATGACTACTGCTTTACCTCGCTATGTAATGGCAATTGACCAAGGCACCACTTCTTCCCGAGCAATTATTTTTAACCATGCCGGCCAGATAGTAGGTTCTGGCCAGCGGGAGCACAAACAAATTTTCCCGAAGCCAGGTTGGGTAGAACACGATGCCCTCGAAATTTGGGAAAGTGTGCGCGAATGTGTGGCTCTGGCTCTCCAATCCGCAGAAGTAAATCGCCACCAAATAGCGGCAGTCGGTATCACTAATCAGCGGGAAACGGTAGTAGTTTGGGATAAAAATACGGGCGAGCCGGTATATAACGCAATTGTTTGGCAAGATACTCGCACCGCACAAATTATCCGAGAGCTAGGCGGAAAAGAAGGAAAATCGAAGTATCGAGATATTTGCGGACTCGATCTTTCCACCTACTATTCCGGCCCGGAAATCAAATGGATTCTCGACAATGTGGAGGGAGCGCGCGCCAAAGCCGAGGCGGGCGATCTCTATTTTGGAAATACGGATTCTTGGGTGCTGTGGAACTTAACCGGAGGCGTGAACGGCGGTGTACATAAAACGGATGTGACCAATGCTTCTCGTACCATGCTGATGGATATCCGCACGCTGCAGTGGCGAGAAGATATTTGCGCCGATTTCGGCATTCCTATGCAGATGCTGCCCGAGATTTGCTCCTCGGCCGAAATTTATGGCTATGGCCGGAAAAACGGGCTGCTTATCGATACTCCTATTGCCGGAATTCTCGGCGATCAACAAGCTGCTACTTTCGGGCAAGCCTGTTTCCAAAAAGGGATGGCAAAAAATACCTACGGCACTGGTTGCTTCGCATTGATGAACACCGGCGCAACTCCAGTATTTTCTCAGAACGGTCTCATCACTACCGTGGCTTATAAGATCGGAAAAGAAGCTCCTCGCTACGCTCTGGAGGGCTCTATCGCCGTCGCCGGATCTTTAGTGCAGTGGCTGCGCGATAACCTCGGGCTCATCTCCGATTCGGCGGAAGTAGAAAAACTCGCCCAGAGTGTGGAAGACAACGGCGGAGTCTATTTTGTACCCGCTTTTTCCGGTCTCTTCGCTCCGTATTGGAAAGACGATGCTCGCGGAGCAATAGTCGGGATGACTCGTTACAATACGAAGGCGCATATTGCGCGGGCGGTAGAGGAAGCAACTGCGTTCCAAGCTCGAGAGGTCTTTGACGCGATGATTGCCGATTCGGGAATTGATTTAGCGGAGCTGCGGGTGGATGGCGGCATGACGCGCGATAATTTGTTGATGCAATTCCAAGCCGACCAGCTAGGAGTACCCATTATTCGCCCAGAAGTACTGGAAACTACTGCTCTGGGTGCAGCTTATGCAGCTGGAATCGCGGTGGGCTTCTGGGAAGGCGAAAAAGACGTCGAGGCTAACTGGGCAGAGGGTAAACGCTGGCTGCCGGGCGATAATAAGGAAGAATATAACCGTAATTACCGACTGTGGAAGAAAGCAGTTACCCGCACTTTCGACTGGGTCGATGCGGATGTGGAAAAGGCGCA
>NZ_CAMXYE010000018.1 GCF_947253055.1 uncultured Arcanobacterium sp.
GAAAATTTTGGAGCCAGCGATATAGCCGAGTTAAAAACTATCGAAGCAGAAACTCTCCACGATGTAAAAGCCATAGAGTACTACTTAAAACGGCGGCTCACGCAGAGTGAAGCTCTCCCCACTGCCAGCTCTCTGCCCCAGTTGGGAGAATTAGTGCATATCCTGTGCACCTCAGAAGATATAAATAATCTCGCCTATGCACTGATGATGAAGGCAGCCTTAAAAGAAGTGTGGCTACCAGCGGCGCAGAAATTTTATGCGCAGCTGCGCGAATTGGCGATTACAGAGCGAGATTGCCCGCTTCTGGCCCGCACCCACGGGCAGACGGCGAGCCCGAGCACGATTGGAAAAGAAATCGCCGTATTCGCCTACCGGCTACAGCGGCAGTTACAACGGTTAGCAAAAGTGGAATATCTCGGAAAATTTAACGGCGCTACCGGCACTTACGGTGCCCACACTATCGCCCTCCCGCAGGCCGATTGGCTAGCTCTTTCCCGGGATTTCGTTACAGAGCTCGGTTTGATTTGGAATCCGCTCACTACGCAGATTGAATCGCACGATTGGCTAAGCGAAATTTTTGCCATCCTCACTCACTTCAACCGTATTTGCCACAATCTCGCCACTGATTTCTGGCTCTATATCTCGTTGGGATATTTTCGGCAAAAACTTTCGGCGCAAGGATCTACGGGGTCTTCCACTATGCCGCATAAGGTGAACCCCATCCGCTTTGAAAACGCCGAAGCGAATATGGAAATTTCGTGCGCTCTTTTCGATTCTCTTTCCGCCACTCTCGTGACTTCGCGCTGGCAACGTGACCTCACCGACTCCACTACCTTGCGCAATATGGGAGTCGCTTTCGGGCATTCCCTGCTGGCGATTGAAAATTTACAGCGCGGAGTGGCGGGGCTGGAAGTTAATTTAGCGCGACTCACCGAAGATTTGGAACATGCCTGGGAAGTGCTGGCCGAGCCGATACAGCAAACTATGCGTATCGCTGCCGCCGCGGGCACCCCCGGTATGCAGAATCCTTATGAGCAGCTAAAAGAGCTCACGCGCGGGCACAAAGTGACCACCAGCGATATGCGTGATTTCATAAAAAATCTTGATTTGCCCGCGGCGGCAGAGCAAAGACTACTGGAGCTTTCCCCCGCTACCTATACTGGACTGGCCAGCAGATTAGTAGATTTCCTTCCGGAACTAGCAGAATAGTTACGAAACTAAAGAGATACCTAAAAATACGGAACTGCAGATGATAAATAATTTTCTCGCCTTGCCAATTTTCTTAGCTGCACCTATAAATCCCGACGGGATAGCTGCCTGGGCAGTAAATATAATGGAATCGCTCGGCGGTATCGGCGTAGCTTTCTTAATCGCCTTAGAAAATCTTTTCCCGCCCCTACCTTCGGAAATTATCTTACCGCTCGCCGGCTTCACCGCTTCTCTCGGCACTAAATTCGGCCTTATCTCCGCCATCATCTGGGCAACCGCCGGAAGTGTGACGGGAGCTATCGCTCTCTACCTACTCGCCTATGCTTTCGGCCGCGAGCGCACCCGCCACTATATGGGAAAAATACCGCTTTTTAAGGTTTCCGATATAGACAAGACGGAGCAATTTTTCGATAGACACAGCCACGCCGTCGTCTTCTTCGGGCGCATGATTCCCGTATTTCGCTCCCTAATATCTCTCCCCGCCGGCGTCATCGGCATGAATTTCCCGCTCTTTCTGCTCTTTACCGCAGCCGGCAGTGCAATTTGGAATACCGTGCTTATCGGCGCCGGGTACGCCCTGGGCGAAAATTGGCATATCGTGGAAGACTACGTAGAGATATTCTCGAAATTAGTGCTCGGAGCTCTGCTTTTAGCTGCAGTTATCTGGATTGGCAAACGGCTCTGGGAACGGCGAAAAACCACCCCACCTGCTGATTCTACCGAAAATAAGTAACGCCTCTCCTCTTGCTCTAACTACATGAGCTACCTAGACTGGAGGCGCAGGCTCACCGCTAAGGGGAGCCCAACTAAGGATGAGTCAGTAGAATTGAAAACTGTAGGATCACAGCCACAAGAATCGGAAAACTACCGAATCGGAAAATTGTATGCAAACTTTTGTATGCAAACTACTGCGCGCAAACTTTAGCTAAAAATAATGAGCGGAGAAATTACTATGATTGAGATAAAAATTTCTGGAATGACCTGCGGGCACTGCGCAGCGCATGTAGAAGAAGAACTATCCGAGTTGCCGGGCGTGAGCGATATAAAAATTGATTTGCACCCCGAAGCCACCAGTAGCGTCACTTTTCAGAGCGCAGCAGAACCTAGTGACGCCGATATCCGGGCGGCAATAGCGGAAGCCGGCGATTACCAAGTAGAAGATATTATTCGCTAGTTACGCACACTTAAAATTTACTTCATTTATTCACCTCATTTATTTCCTACATTTAAGGGATTTAAGGGATAGTCTTATGGATTTTTCTACCGATTCTGCCGGTTACGGCCGCGAAATGGATCTTGCTATTTCGGGAATGACCTGCGCTTCGTGCGTGGCGCGCGTAGAGAAAAAATTAAATAAACTTCCCGGCGTACAAGCAGTGGTGAATCTAGCTACGGAAAGAGCCCATCTCGAAATCACCGCTGCCGGAAAATCATTAGATGCTCAGGATATTATCCACACCGTGGAGAAAGCCGGATACGGAGCTCGGCTGCTCACCCAAACCTATATCGACGAAGCTGGAGAAAAACACCTCGTACGGCAAGTTTCCGGAGA
Organism: uncultured Arcanobacterium sp.; assembly: GCF_947253055.1. GTDB lineage: Bacteria > Actinomycetota > Actinomycetes > Actinomycetales > Actinomycetaceae > Arcanobacterium_A. The sequence goes on from NZ_CAMXYE010000018.1 coordinate 2,762, forward strand.
GGAAGCCGCAGCCGCAGCGAAAAAAGCGAATGCCGAAAAAGTAGCTGGGTTGCTCCGGCGTTTTCAGATATCGCTCGGGCTCAGCATTCCCGTCGTGGCTATCTCTATGCTGCCTTTTCTGCAGTTCCCCGCTTGGCAGTGGGTGGTAGCGCTGCTCTCACTGCCGGTAGTGTTCTGGTGCGCTCTGCCTTTCCATCGAGCAGCTTTTCGAGCCGCCCGTTACGGTTCCTCTACCATGGATACGCTAGTTTCACTGGGCGTATTGGTATCTTTTGGCTGGTCATTTTGGGCTCTTTACGGAGGAGAAGCCGGGCACAGCGGATATCAAATGCATATGCGCGGTATTCATTCTTTAGCAGCTGCCGGCACTTCCCATATTTATTTTGAATCAGCCGCTATGATAGTCACTTTTCTGCTCTTTGGCAGGTGGCTAGAGGCAAAATCGCGGCGCAGCGCAGGAGACGCTCTCCAAGAGTTATTAGATTTAGGGGTACAGCACGTATTTATTGTGCGCCGCGCCGATGGCCAAGCAGTAAATAAGATTGTGCCAATTACCCAGCTGAAATGCGGCGATTTATTCCGCACCCGCCCCGGAGAAAAAATAGCGACTGACGGAGTAGTGGTGGAAGGAAATTCGGCCGTAGATACCTCCCTCCTCACCGGCGAATCACTACCCCTCGAAGTAGCTCCCGGAGCAGAAGTGACAGGAGCGAGCCTCAATACTTACGGATCCCTGCTTGTGCGCGCCGAAAGAGTAGGAGCCGATACGGTTTTGGCACAAATGGGGAAACTGCTGGCAGAAGCACAAACCGGAAAATCCAGCGTGCAGCGATTAGCAGATAAAATATCTGCCGTATTCGTGCCGGCCGTGCTGATACTTTCACTTTGCACTCTGCTATTGCGCCTTTTCGCACTGCAAGATCCGGTGGGGACCGCACTCAGCTCAGCTATTGCGGTACTGGTAGTGGCCTGCCCCTGTGCACTTGGCCTTGCTACCCCAACTGCTCTCCTCGTTGGCTCAGGGAACGCGGCGCGCGCGGGAATTCTGATTAAAGGGGCGGATATTTTAGAAAATGCCCACCGCATAGATACGATAATTTTCGATAAAACAGGCACTCTCACTACTGGAAAGATGACTGTAGCGGGAGTGATTCCCCTCGGGAAAAAGCCGGAGGAAAGCTATCTGCTAGCTTTAGCTGCCGGGCTCGAAATACATTCCGAGCACCCCATTGCTGGAGCTATTAAAGACTTTGCACAAAGCAAGGCTATCCGCCCGCTGCCGATCACAGATTTTCAAGCAATACCTGGGAAAGGAATTTCCGGGCAAATTAGCGAAGGTAGCACGGCCAGCGCAATCAACCCAATGAACTCAGCCGACGCAGCCAACTCAGCCAGCACGGCCGAAATATCTAGTTTCGCCCGCGCCGGTACTTTAGCTTGGCTAGAAACGCAGGGAGTAGATATAGCTGATGCGCGCACGCTAGCCACGGATTTACAAGAGCGCGGCAGCGTGGCAGTAGCTATTGCGTACGGCAGGGAAATTCTGGGAATCATCGAAGTGCGAGATACCCTGCGGAAATCTGCCTTTACTGCTGTCTCTGCTCTGAAGAAACAAGGAATGCAGGTACTTCTCGCCAGCGGAGATTCACCGGCTGCGGTGCAAACTATCGGGGCCGAACTAGGAATTAGGGCGCACGGCGGAATGCTTCCCGCTACGAAGTTACAACTATTGCAAGATCTACAAGCCAAGGGTGAAAAAGTAGCCATGATAGGCGATGGCATCAATGACGCCGCAGCTTTAGCCGCTGCTGATCTTTCTATCGCCATGGGTTCGGGCACCGACGTAGCTAAAGCAGCAGCCGATATTACGATAGTGAATTCTAAAGTGAGCGCCGTACCCCAGGCGATTGCTATTTCTCGCCGCACTTTGCGCATTATAAAAGAAAATCTTTTCTGGGCTTTCGGCTACAATCTACTCGCTATTCCCCTCGCTGCCGGCGGAATTATTATGCCCGGGCTCGCCGCCGCCGCGATGGCTTCTTCCTCCGTAATCGTCGTCTTGAATTCACTCCGTTTACGCTCCCCTATTCGCCCATAGCAGAGTGACCACGGCGTTTATTTCTCCTTATTATTTCCCTTATTTCTCACTACCTCCCCCTACTTATCTCTTATTTCTCCCCTATTTCCCCCGCTAAAAATAGCTGCCTTTTAGATTTTGCCTCTCTCACCTAGTACGATGATATTGTGCATTATCGGGAAACGCAGGAGCTACTATCCGCACCGCAGCGTGAAGTAGTACTAATAGATATCGCCCAACGCTGGGTACGCCACCCCAGTGATTTAGTGGGCGCCATCGTCGCCCTCATCGCCATGCTCTTTGCTGTGCTTTACTCTGCCTACGCTCCCGCAATCACTATCTCTCTTCCCGCTACCAGCGCAGATAGTCACTCGGCCATCGCTACTCTCCTCTATATTCCGATTAACTTCTTCGCTGGGTTGGTTTCTTTTATATTGCCGCTCATAATTTTTGGCTACATTATTTTCCGCCGGCGCTGGCGCCTTTTAGTCACTGCCTTAGGGGCTTGCTTACTGGCAGTGGGGGCTTCCTATTTAATTTCTTTTATCGCTGAATACTGGTGGCCCTATTCGCAATTTACTGATGAATTTATTTCCACCTTAGAAGTGCAGTCATTTATATCTTTAGTGCCCTACGTAGCTCTGGTATCTGCTCTCTTCACGGTGACGAACACTATTGAAGATTCCCGGCTCGCAAAAATTTGTTGGTGGATACTCGCAATAGTGCTGGTACTTTCGGTACTGAAGGGTGAACAGCTCATCACCGGAGCAATTATCACCACCCTGCTCGGCGTCTGTATGGGAATGCTGGCTCGGTGGATTATGGGGCGCGCTCCGAAAAGAGCGATGGGAGAAGACCTCGTAAAGCTCGTACGCAAAGCCGATATCGACGTAGTACAGCTCATCCGGCTAGACGATATTGCAAATACCGAGCAAATACAGCGCCACCTCATTACCAGCGATGCACCTTTTGGATTCACTGATTCCCTCACCTTAGATTCCTTGCAGAAAATGGTGAAACGCCGCGCAGATTCTGAAGAATCAGGGAATTTTAGAGAAACAGTGGCTGCCGCGCCTAGCGAAATTGCTGCGCTTAGCGAAACCACCACACCGGTATCCGCCACTACGCCCGCCCAAATCTCTGCGCCCGCGGAAAATGCCGCCCCTACAGCAGAGATGCTGCGCATAAACGCCCGCCAGCGTTTCCCCATCACTTCCTCCGCAATTATTTCCCGCAACTATTTAGCAGAAGATAGCCAGGGGAAAAAGTATCACCTGCTAGTGCTAGATGAAGATAGACGCATTCTCAATATTTTAGAGAGTCTTTGGCAAAGAATTGCTTTAAAAATTCCTTTCCGCCGCAACCCCCAGAACTTGGAAAATGCAGCAGAACATATGTGCTTGATGATGTTGCAAACGGAGCGGCTAGGGATAATTCCTCCCCAATTTAAGGCACTGGGTAGTTCTTTGCTCTCCATCGCTATTGCGGTAGAGATAGAAGACGAAACCCGCCTTTCTTTGTTGGACGCTTCCACTATCAGCGATACGCAGCTAGATGAGCTCTGGCAAGATTTGCTCACTGCACACCGCCAAGGCCTCTCGCACGGAAATATCCACACCGCCACCATTTCCCTTAGTGCAAATGGCCGCCTCCAGCTGCGAGATTGGTATAGTGGGCGGATTGCTGCTCCCGAATATTCCCGGCTCCTAGATATGGCACAGTTAGCGAGTATGTGGGCAGCTCTAATCGGCACGGAACGCACTCTCGCCTCTATAAAACGCTCACTTTCCGAAGCGCAGATTCTCTCTTTAGCTCCCTTTTTGCAGTATTCGGCACTTCCTGAGCAGACGCGCACCCAATTCTCTAAAAAAGACCTCGAAAATCTCCGCAGTGCGCTTACTGAGCAGATACCTTCTGCTTCTCCGATGCCGACTATCACTCTGCGGCGTTTCTCTATAAAAACAGTGGTGATGGTAGTAATTGGCGTGGTAGCCATCTATGTGCTACTCGGATCGATTAACTTTCCGGAGGTATCGGCGGCGGTACGCTCGGCCAATCCGATCTGGATGATTTTCGCTTTTATTTCGGGGCTGCTTACCTATATCGGCTCGGGAGTAATTCTAAACGCCTATACGCAAGAAAAATTGCAGCTGCGCGATTCAATACTGGTGCAGGTAGGAGCTTCGGTGGTGACTCTCGTAGCTCCAGCGGGAGTCGGGCCAGCCGCCTTAAATCTCCGGTTCTTACAGAAAAAAGGTATCCAGACTGCTCCCGCCTTAGCCACCGTCACGATGGTGCAAATCTCCCAGTTTCTCACCACCGTGCTCCTCCTGCTCATACTCTCCCTCAGCTTGGGAGAATTAGGCACCCTCTCGCTGCCTTCCGCCTCTATAGTGACGGGAATCGGAATTTTCCTATTGCTGCTCGGATTGCTTCTGATTATTCCGCAACTTCGGAATTGGCTACTTGCCAAAATCCGCCCGGTGTTTTCCCAGATTTGGCCACGCCTAGTCTGGCTAGGCACTCACCCGCAGCGGCTCCTAATCGGATTTTGCGGCGCAATTATTCTCACGGCAGGATTCGTAGCTTGTTTCGGTTTCTCCCTCTACTCATTTGGCTACGAACTTCCACTCGCCACTCTTACCGTCACCTACTTAGTCGCTAATTCCGTAGGCTCAGCAGTACCTTCTCCCGGCGGTATCGGCCCCGTAGAAGCGGCCCTCACTGGCGGATTAGTGCTAGCCGGTATTCCTTCTTCGATTGCTTTTTCCACTGCAGTGCTCTACCGTCTACTCACTTTCTGGGGGAGGGTGCCGTTGGGCTGGCTCGGACTCTATCTCTGCAACCGGAAAGATCTCATCTAAAATACGAGATCTTATCTAAAAGACAAATCGTGCCGATTGTTAAAAATTGTGTAAAAGTATTTAAATTATCTAAAACTGCCCAAAAATACTCAAAATTGCCTAAATCCGGAAATTTACCTCTTTTTCCTGTAAGAATAAGAATATGAGTACACGTGCAGGCACCCGGGCGCTCCCGGAAGATTTAATAGATGTTGATGCTCTTCAAGCGGCTTATTACGATATAGAGCCGGATCCAGATAATCCTAATCAAAAAGTAGTGTTCGGCACCTCCGGACATCGCGGAAGTGCTTTTGACGGCGCTTTTAACGAAGCCCATATCGTGGCTACTACGCAGGCAATCGTAGAATATCGCCAAGCGCAGGGCTTTGATGGGCCACTCTTTATTGGCCGTGATACACACGCCCTCTCTGCTCCAGCCGAACGCACTGCTTTAGAGGTACTGGCAGCGAACGGTATCGAAGTGCGAATCGATGCCCGTAATTCTTGGACACCTACCCCAGCTGTATCTTTAGCTATTTTGCTGGCAAACGGGGCGGGAACTCCGGCAGGTGTGAGCACTTCCGGCGCGGGGAGAGCCGATGGCATAGTGATTACTCCTTCGCATAATCCACCGCGCGATGGCGGTTTCAAATACAATCCTCCGCACGGTGGGCCAGCCGATACCGACGCCACTAAAGTGATTGCCGCGCGCGCCAATGAAATTTTGCAGACTGGGTGGAAAAAAGTAAAGCGGATTCCTTACTCGGCGGCACTGGCAGCAGATACTACCCAAAAGTACGATTTCCTTTCCGCCTATGTAGAGAATCTTGCACAGGTAATAGATTTCGCGGCAATTAAATCTGCCGGAGTACGCATCGGAGCAGACCCGATGGGCGGAGCTTCTGCAGAATACTGGGGAGCTATCGGAGAGCGCTATCAATTAGATTTGACGGTAGTGAATTCGGAAGTCGATCCCACTTGGTATTTCATGACTCTGGATTGGGATGAAAAAATTCGCATGGATTGCTCCTCCCCCTATGCAATGGCAGGATTGCTGGAACGGATGCACCCAAATGCCCAAGGGGAAGTGCCTTACGATATTGCCACCGGAAACGACGCCGATGCTGATCGGCACGGCATAGTCACTCCCGATGCCGGATTGATGAATCCGAACCATTATTTAGCAGTTGCGATTAGCTATCTCTACAGCCACCGCCCCCAGTGGCAGACTGATGCGGTGGGCAAGACGCTAGTCTCTTCTTCCCTTATCGACCGGGTAGTGGCTGGTATGGGGAAGAAACTCGTAGAAGTACCGGTGGGCTTTAAGTGGTTTGTGCCCGGACTACTGGCCGGTACGGCTGGTTTTGGCGGAGAAGAATCTGCCGGGGCTTCTTTCTTGCGCAAAGACGGCACCGTCTGGAGCACCGATAAAGACGGGCTCATTATGGATTTACTCGCTTCCGAAATTCTGGCAGTCACAGGTAAAAGCCCTTCACTGCTCCATAAAGAGTTAGTGGCTAAGTACGGCGCTTCTGCCTATGCCCGCATCGATGCTCCCGCCACAAAAGAGCAGAAAGCAAAGCTCGCACAGCTCTCCCCCGCGGATGTAAAAGCTACCACTCTAGCTGGCGAAACAATTACGGATCGCTTGGTGGCAGCTCCCGGTAATGGGGCACCCATCGGAGGATTGAAGGTATGTACCGAGAATGCTTGGTTTGCTGCCCGCCCGTCTGGCACCGAAGATGTGTATAAGATTTATGCCGAATCTTTCCGCGGAGAAGAGCATTTATCACAAGTACAAGCAGAAGCGAAAGAGGTCGTAGACGCTGCTTTGCGCTAAAATAGAGAAAATAAAAAAATTGCGCAAGGAGCAACGCTTTGGACGTCTGGAAACCAGATATCACTCTTAACCGAAATATCCGTAAAGCTCTGCATAAACAAATCTCAGAGCCTATTCAAAGAAAAATTCTCAATGGAGATTTGCTGCCCGGGACACTTCTCGAAAATGAAGTGTCGCTCGCAGAGCGTCTTCAGGTATCCCGCCCAACGGCGCGGCAAGCCTTAAAGACCTTAGTAGATAAAGGTTTGCTGCTGCGCCAACGCGGCGTAGGCACGGTAGTAGCCCCTCGTTCCCGCTACCGCACTACCCCGTTGAGTTCTCTCTATGCTGATATTCGCCGGCGCGGCGGAATATCGCATACCCAGATACTGCGGTATGAGCTGCAGAGTGCAGATAGACGCGCGGCGGAACTGCTCGAATGCCCCGAAGGAAGCTCTATCCTCGCTTTAGAAAGACTTCGCTTCAAAGACGGTACTCCTATCGCGATTCTTTTTAATCTCCTGCCGGCACGCTTTGCTCCCGAAATAAGCGAACTCGAAGAGCACGGACTCTATGAACTCCTCTACGCCGCCGGAGCAAAAATTAGCTCTACTAGGCAGACAGTCGGTGCCGAGCACCCTCGGCATCGCCCGGCCAGATTATTGAAAATTACTATGCGCGATCCGATACTCACTATTGATCGCACTGCCTACGACAGCAAAGGGAACGTTGTAGAGTGGGGGCAACATATCTACCGCGGCGATCTCTATCGCTACGAATCGACTGTATTCACCGACGAAGAAGATACCTAAAAACCTATTTTCCGCCGGATATTTTTCGAGACGGCCCTGGATTGTCAATAATTTGCGGGGCGGAATCCTTGCCCCCTTTAATCGCTTCCACGGTAGCATCTTTCAAATATAAAGCAGAGGCGACGGCGGCATCCTTCGTCTTCGCTGCCGCAAATAAAGCAGCTTGCTTGGCAGCTTCTTTCGCTGCAATTTTCGCCCGCGCGCGGCCCTCTACCAAAGCCTCCGACTCCCAAACTTCTTCCGCTTTAGCTTTTATTTCTTCGTAGCGCTCCCGGCCTGCTTTCGCTCCTAATACATAACTGGTGCCGGCCACTACTGCTACACTCACTAAGCCCATTTATTTACACCCCTTTTCCTCTCTTTTATTCTAGCGTAGAAAAATGGAAAAATATTTTCGGCTCCGGCGTGCAAAGCACTCCTTATTTTTCCGAATCTTTCCACCGAAGTTGCACCAACAATCCACGGTGGTCAGAACCACCTACTTGGACAAGGCGAGCCGCTTTTCCGCGATAGTATTTTCCACCGTGCACTACCCGATCGATAGGCGAGGCAAGCAGTGGATATATATCTGAAGGCCAAGTACCTAAAGCACCACTCCCTGCTTCTTTTACAGCGTCTTTACACTTCGCACCCAATGCAGCTTGATGGTCAAAAGTAGAATTAAAATCTCCGGCCATAATGAAATTAGTGTTTTCCCGGCAATTTTCATATACCGCCGTTATCTCTTTTTTCCACCGCCCTTGCCGCTCCGGCATCGGAGCAATTGGATGGGTCGCAATTATATTGGGGCGCGCCCGCTCCCAAGCGGTACTAGCCACTGGGTCTAGCACCGGGCGAGTTTTTATAAAAGATATTTCTCCGTCTACGTAGGAAGAAGAAGTATCGAGCTCATATTCACCAAGGCGGTCAGAAATCAACAAAATAGTGGAAGAAAACTCCGGCTGAAAACGCGAAGTGTGCGTATCGAAATACTGATAGGTATATCCCGCTCGATCCAACATCTCTACCAGCTTTTTCCCACGTGGCGCGGAAGTCTCGGGGAGCACCACAATATCCACTTGCTCTGCTTTAACTATTTCCGATATATCGGCCATATCGGTGGCTCCACCTTGGGTATTGTAAGTGAGCACATTTATAGATCCAGGCACCCCTTGCGGCAGCTTGTCGAGATTATGCACTCCACGCTGAAATATCGTAGCTCCGTGCCCCAAGGCCGCTAAAAGTAAAAGCAAGGCCAAGCAGGCCGCAATTTTTCCGCGCCCCTTCCTCCGCCGGCGAATCAAGGAAAAAATAGCGCAGAGCAAGCCGCACCCAAAAATTCCCACCGCCAAGACCCCGCGCAAAGCAATTATTTGTGCAAAGGGCTCTTGCAGCAGATAGGGCGCCAGCGTCGGAAATAAATCAAGACGCACGCTCAGTAAAGCTATTCCTCCGAGCAGTAACGCAAAAAGCAACAGGAAAAAGCGCAGAATAATTTTCATCTAATTATAAAGTTCTCTCCGCATAGGACTTTTATTCTCAATACTCCGCCAGTATAACTAGGAGCGGGGAGCGGCGGGTTTAAGGAAAGGCACTGTGCCTTCGGAATCACGCTGCGCAGATTCCCACAATACTACCTGCCCCGCCGCCCGCGAAGCCGGCAAATCTATCAGCCGCTGATTGCGCGAACCGCGGAAAGCTAAATCGTGATGATAGAGAGATTTCACAAAAGGCCCATCTACCAATACATCGCAGAGGTCTAAGAGCTCTATCTTGGCGCTATCTTCCTCCAAGAGCTGCTCATAGGTGTATCCAGACCACACCCAGACGTTCTTCGTATTTCCAAAACGAGCCCGAAAATCCCGCAATAGCGGAAGTAAAATCGGGGTAGCTAGCAGCGGCTCTCCACCCAACAAGGAAAGCCCCGCCACATAGGGTTGCGCAATATCCTGCAAAATTTTTTCTTGCAGCTCCCCGGTGTACGGGGAACCGTAACGAAAACTCTGCGCAGCTTGGTTATAGCAGCCAGGGCAGCGGAAAGGGCAACCAGATACGTAGAGAGAACAGCGCACGCCTTCGCCGTCTACGAAATTAAAGGGCTTGTAATCCGCTATATTTCCGCAGAAAAGCGCTTCCCCGCACCATTCTTTCGCCGCTGGTTGCCGAATTCCGTGCTCATCTTTTATAGGCATTTTACCTGGTAGGGCCGTCCATATGCTTTACGCGATTAGATATCTCCACATGCCGGCCGTGCACCATCGGGCGTTTCTGCGGATTACCTAGATAGCCGCAGGTACGCTTCACCACATCGCAAGTGGCTGGATCGTCGTTACCACAATCTGGGCACGCAAAGCCTTCTGCGGTAGTAGCAAATTCGCCGTCGAAACCACATTCGTAGCAGTGATCAATAGGCGTATTAGTACCGAGATAAGCTACTTTATCGTAAGCGTAATCCCAGACTGCCTCCAAAGCCTGCAAGTTATGAGTAAGTTTTGGATACTCGCAGTAATGGATGAATCCACCTTTGGTATATTCCGCATAGGGCGCTTCGAAATCAATCTTTTCAAAAGGCGTAATTTTCTTGCGCACATCGTAGTGGAAAGAATTTGTGTAATAATCTTTATCCGTGACGTGCGGAATCATTCCAAATTTTGCCTGATCCAGGCGGCAGAAACGATCAGTTAAAGACTCCGAAGGCGTGGAATAAATCGAGAACCAGTAAGGAGCTTCTTTCTTCCAAGCAGTCGCATAGTCGTTGAGCTTCTGCATAATTTCGAGAGTAAATTCTTTCGCTTCCGGATTATTTTCCCAATTCGGGCCGTAGAAACAGGTGGCTGCCTCGTAGAGTCCGATATAGCCGATGGAGATAGTCGAGCGGTAGTTACGGAAAAATTGTGAAACATCCGTATCGTTTTCGGCCACTCGTTTTCCAAAAGCTCCATACTTGTAGAGAATAGGAGCATTTTCGGTAGAGGCCTCTTCGCAGCGCTTTATCCGGTAGAAAAGAGCTTCTTTCATTATTTCCATACGCTCCGAGAAGATTCTCCAGAAGCGATCCTTCTCTCCGTGCGATTCAATCGCGATACGCGGCACATTCAAAGTAACTACACCGAGATTGTTGCGCCCAGCGTTTATCGCCTCTCCCGTCTGCGGATCTACCCATTTCGGTAAAAACGAGCGGCAGCCCATCGGCGCTTTATAATCGCCTTCCAACTCGGTAATTCGCTTATAGGAAAGCACATCTGGATACATACGCTTTGCTGAACACTCCAAGGCCAGCTGTTTAATATCGTAATTCGGATCTTGCGGATCGAGATTCACACCGCGCCGCAGCCCAAATACCAGCTTCGGGAAAATAGCGGTATGGCGATCGCGCCCAATTCCTTTAATGCGCACTTGCAAAATTGCTTTTTGAATCTCCCGCTCTAGGCGCTCCGTACCCAGCCCGAATCCGAGGGTGACGAAAGGAGTCTGCCCGTTCGAGGTGTAAAGCGTATTAATCTCATATTCGAGAGATTGCATAGCGTCATAGATATCTTTTTTCGTCTTTGTCCAGGCGTATTCTTCTTGCCGCTCCGGCTCCACCCACTCCTGCGCATCGCGCATATGCTTCTCGAAATTGATTTGTGCATAGGGCGCGAGGATTTCATCCGTGCGATCTACCGAGCAGCCGCCATACTGCGAAGAGGCAACATTCGCAATGATCTGCGCAATCTGCGCTGTAGCAGTATTAATCGAACGCGGCGATTCCACCCGCGCATTACCAATCTGGAAACCATTTTCCAGCATTCCTTTAATGTCGATTAAGCAGCAGTTAGTCATCGGCTGGAAAGGCTGGTAATCCAAATCGTGATAGTGGATTTCGCCTTTGATATGAGCATTGGCGACGGCGCGCGGCAGCATGGAGCGCAGGGCATAGGCCTTTGCCACCGAACCGGCCGTCAAATCCCGCTGCGTATTAAATACAGTGGAATCTTTATTGGCGTTCTCATTTACTACCGTCTTATCCCGCTTGAGGAGGCGCCCCACTGAATAGGTGACGTCCATATTCTGCTCGCGGGCAATATCGCGATCATGGCGATACTCAATATAGGCACGAGCTACATCTGGATACTTGGAGCTCATCAAGAAGTTTTCCGTAGCCGTCTGAATAGTGGCAATATCTAAATCACCAGCGGGGAGGGAACGAAGAATCTGGCGCACCGCCTCCATCGCAAAGGGGTGATCATCTATCCCGTTATTATTAAGTGCCAGGTAGACAGCACGATAAATCTTCGCCGGATCGAACTTTACTTTTCGCCCATCCCGCTTGATTACCTGTACGTCGGTCTTTAACTCCTCATTAACCAACATATTGTGCCTCCTGTCTTTTTGTACCACTAGATATAGATACTAAGACGAAAGCGACGCCGATTTCTATACCAGACACACCTTTGGAAAAAATTGTGCGGCAGATATTTTTCCATTCCTCGAGAAAAATAAAATGAGAGGGACTAAGGTCCTTATTCGGATTTTTTGCATTCGCTTGGGCTTCGGCAGCTGTGCAAGAATATAGGGGTGCACAATCCGCTTTCTCGTTTTACTCCCGCGCAGCTCGAGCAGCGGGAAGCGAGCGTGCCGGAAATCTCCTATCCGCCTGAACTCCCGATTACGGCCCGGCAGGCAGATATTAAGAAAGCTATCGCCGAGAATCAAGTGGTAATTCTCTCCGGCGCCACCGGCTCGGGAAAAACTACTCAGTTGCCGAAAATTTGCTTAGAACTAGGGCGTGGCATCCATGGCTTGATTGGTCATACGCAGCCCCGCCGAATTGCCGCCCGCACCGTGGCCAGCCGAATTAGTGCAGAGCTAAAGACCGAGCTAGGAGGAATAGTCGGCTATCAAGTGCGTTTCACGGAGCAAGTATCGCCCCAGACTCTGATCAAATTGATGACGGACGGAATTCTGCTCGCGGAGATTCCCGCCGATCCACAGCTTCTGCGCTACGACACTATAATTATCGACGAAGCCCACGAGCGCTCCTTAAATATCGATTTTTTACTCGGATATTTAGCGCAGCTTCTCCCCCAGCGCCCCGACCTGAAGCTGATAATCACCTCTGCCACTATCGATTCACAGCGCTTCGCCCAGCACTTTGGAAAATTCCTAGCCAAAAACGCTAGCTCGAAAGCAGTGCCCGTAATTGAAGTGAGTGGGCGCACCTATCCGATAGAAATCCGCTATCGCCCCCTCGATAGTGAAACTGCGGCAGACACTGCCGGAAGCTCTATTACAAATACGGCTACAGGCGCTGTTACAGACACAACCACAGATACCGAAGCGCGCTTTCAACCCCGCGACCAGGTGACGGGAATTCTGGAAGCAGCCGAAGAGCTGATGGCGGAAGGGCCCGGCGATATCTTGGTGTTTCTTTCCGGAGAGGGAGAAATACGCGATACGGAAAAAGCTTTCCGTGACCACCTCCAAAATCGCTATATCGCACCCGGAGAAAAATCTAAGGTGCCGGGCGCAGTAGAGATTATGCCGCTCTATGCCCGGCTCTCTATGGCAGAGCAACACCGAATTTTCACTGCCCACCCCCATCGGCGCATCGTGCTCGCCACCAATATCGCAGAAACTTCTCTTACCGTGCCCGGGATTCGCTACGTAATAGACCCCGGTACTGCCCGAATTTCCCGTTATTCAGCTAAAACAAAAGTACAGCGCCTCCCTATCGAAGCAGTTTCCCGATCGGCAGCTGATCAACGAGCTGGGCGCTGCGGGCGGCTCGCCGGCGGTATCGCGATTCGTCTTTATAGCGAAGCAGATTTTCTAGCTCGCCCGCAATTTACCGAACCAGAGATTCAGCGCACCTCACTCGCCTCCGTCATACTGCAGATGGCGGCACTCCAACTAGGGGAAGTAGCAGATTTCCCGTTTCTTGATCCCCCTAATATGCAGGCGATACAGGCTGGCAAACAACTTCTAGAAGAAATCGGTGCGCTGGAGCTAAACCGCAGCACCCCTCGCTTAACTAAAATGGGGAGAAAACTCGCTCGCCTCCCCATCGATCCACGACTGGGCAGAATGCTGCTCGAAGCGGCGGAAAACGGCTGTGCGGCCGAAGTGCTCGTGCTGGTAGCCGCAATGAGCGTACAAGATGTACGGCTGCGCCCGGCCGAATTCGCCACCCAAGCCGATCAGCTACACAGCCGTTTCATCGATTCGCGTTCCGATTTTCTTGCCTATCTAAATTTATGGCGTTACCTGCGCTTCCAGCAGCAAGAACTTTCTGGATCGCAGTTTCGGCGGCTCTGCCAAGATGAATATCTGAATTGGCTGCGTTTTCGCGAGTGGCAAGACGTGGTAAATCAGCTCCGCCAATTAGCTAAACCGCTCGGTATTTATTTGAAACGCCTACAGATTCCCACTGCCGCGCAAGCGCAAAAAGAAATTACTGCCCATCCGGAAGCTGGAAAAAATTACGCAGTGGCGGCAGCAGTGCGCAAATTCGGAAATTCCGCCGATGTGCCCGCCGCAGAAGCTATTCACCGCTCTTTACTCACCGGTATGCTCTCCAAAATTGGCAACTGGGATCAACGCCATGGCAACTATATCGGGCCGCGCGGAAGCCGCTTTGTAATCTGGCCTGGCTCTGGACTAAATAAACGCAATCCCGAATGGGTAATGGCTAGCGAATTAGTGGAAACTTCGCGGCTTTTTGCCCGCACGGTAGCGCAGATACGCCCTGAGTGGATAGAGAGAGCAGCAGGCCCTCTCCTAAAGACTCAATACTCCGAGCCTTACTGGTCAGCTCGGCGCGGAGCGGCAGAAGTACACGCCAAAATCACTCTATATGGATTGCCGATTATTGCCGATAGAAGAGTGCCTCTTACCCAAGTAGGCACTGCCGAGGCGCGCGCCTTAGCGCGTGAACTCTTTATTCGCCACGCCCTGGTGGAGCAAGATTGGCGGGCGCCGCACGCTTTCCTAAAGCAGAATCGGCAGGCTCTAGCAGAAGCCCACGAGAGTGAAAATCGCCGGCGCGAATTTGGATTAGTGGCAGATGAATTTGCTCGCTTCGATTTCTTTGCTAAGCGGCTCCCAAAAAATATCTTTTCGGGAAGACACTTCGATAAGTGGTGGAAAACTATGCGCACAGAGCAGCCGCATCTGCTCGATTTTACGCAAGAATTTCTCCTCGGAAAAAATCTAAATTCCGCAGCAGATTTTCCTTCTGAATGGCCACAAGGAGATATTCTTCTGCCCATCGTCTACGAATTCCGCCCCGGCGGTTACGGAGATGGGCTCACAATTGAGATTCCGGTGGCTCTGCTTCCGCAATTAAAAGAAAATGGCTTTGATTGGCTGGTGCCCGGGATGTGGGAAGAGCTCACCACCAGCACTATCCGCGCACTTCCGAAAAAAATACGCCGGCAATTAGTGCCTGCCCTCGATACGGCGCGAGAAATAATTAAGCTCTTCCCCACTTGGGAAGAAATAGTGGCTGCTCCCCCTAGTTTCCAAAAAACCTTTACCGCAGCAGCTCGGCAACTGCGCGCAGTAGAGATTCCGGAAGAAGTCTGGGAAACCGTAGAACTGCCAGAGCATTTACAGATGCACTTCCGGGTGCGTTCAGAGAAAGGTGCCGTACTCGCGGAGGGAGTTTCGCTGCGAGAGCTGCAGGCAGAGCTGGCGCCGCAAGCCCGTACCGCGGTGGAATCCGTGGTGCAGGGAGCAGTAGCAAAAGCTTTAGAAGAAGCGGAAAGACGCTTGCGCCAGCAGGCAGCTAGGGAAAAATCCGCCCACGATTCCGCTCAGCGCGCTGCCCAAGCAGCTGCAGCGAAAAAAGCAGAAGAAGCGGCGGGGGGAAGAAAAATAACTGCACAAGCTGCGCATTTATCCACTTGGCCGCAACTACCGGGAGGAGAAATTCCGGAAATAGTGGAAAACTCTACGCCTGCCGGGGTGGTGCGCGGATATCCAGCACTTGTGGCACGAAAAACTACTTTTGCTACGCTACAAGCCGGAGATGTAGAGCTGCGCGTACTTTCTACCGCAGCTCAGCAGCTTCAAGCCCAGCGCACCGGAATAATCAGCCTCTTAGCGGGGGAAGTGGCATTGCCAGAAATCCGTATCACCACACGGTGGAATGGAAAAGAAGCCCTTATTCTGGCGGGCTCCCCTTATCCAGATACTGCCGCGCTCGTGGCTGATTTACAGCTAGCAGCGGTGCGAAATTTGGCAGATAGCTGGGGGAAGACGCATAAAATTCCCCTGGGTAAGCTGCGTAG
This sequence comes from uncultured Arcanobacterium sp., assembly GCF_947253055.1. Taxonomy (GTDB): domain Bacteria; phylum Actinomycetota; class Actinomycetes; order Actinomycetales; family Actinomycetaceae; genus Arcanobacterium_A. The sequence continues at coordinate 18,565 of NZ_CAMXYE010000018.1, forward strand.
CGAAAAACAATATCTAGAGCTTCGCCAATATGTAAAAAATGGTTTAGAAGATGAGATATACCAGCTGGCACTCCGCAGTGTGCAGATTTTTATAAATTGGGCAGAAGTGGAGTCCGCTTTAGAAAAAGCCAGTATTTCCCTGATAAATCCAGTCACCGATATTCACGCCCAAATTTCGCAGTTAATCTATGCCGGTTTTATATCGCGAACTCCCGAAAAGTATTTTCCCTATCTTTCCCGCTATTTACAGGCGGCGAAGTGCCGAATAGAGAAAGCCGCCCTCAATATAGAACGCGATGAAGAGTTGGCGCTGCAGATAGCGGAAATAGCTGAATGGATACAAGATTTACAAGTAACCGCGCGGGAAAATCCACCCGAAACTGCTCTCGCAGAGCGCGCGCGCCGCGGAAGATGGCTACTTGAGGAATTACGCGTATCTTTTTTTGCGCAGCAATTGGGGACGGCAGAAAAAGTATCCCCACAGCGTCTGGCTAAGTTACTGCGTGGAAAGAAATAAATTCACAAACTGCCATACTAAGAAATGCCATAATATCGCAACAGCACAATCACTCAGCGCAGTGAAAACTAGTAGCTATAACAAACGGGTAGCCCCGAAACTTTCGGAGCTACCCGCCTCGTTACAAGCAGAAAAACTTAAGCTTCTGCTACTGTTTTCGGTGCTTTATCTTTCTTCGGCTCGCGGAATACTACGTACTTCCACCAGAGGAATTCGCCGACGAAGTTCACCAACAGATTGCCGAACTTTACCAGCATTGGGTGCAGACCCTTAGCTACCAATTCACCAGTCCACCACGTAGAAGCCGGCAAGAACACTACGTAGAAAAGAGCTACTTTAAACATAGCAATCGGAATATTATTAGTGGATTTGAAGGTGAACTTACGATTAATCGTAAAGTTCCA
>NZ_CAMXYE010000019.1 GCF_947253055.1 uncultured Arcanobacterium sp.
TTGCCGATGATATTAAACCCGGTACGCTTTATGGCGCGCGCGTGGCGATAGATGAGGCAGTGGCTGCTTTAGCTGAATAGGCTCCAATCGATTAGGAAGAGATATTTCGTCGGTAAAATATGACGGAGTGGGCGGCGGAAAATTAGTTATTCTAACCGCCCGCGGAATTTCTAAAAAGAAAAGAGAAAAGAAAATGGCTGGTCCCCACCGTCTAGTGAGCGCCGCCCGGCACGCCTTGGCAGCAGTTTTTGCAGATTTACCTATTGGATCCCCAGTACTTTTAGCAGTATCTGGCGGACCAGATTCCTTAGCTTTAGCTGCTAGTGCCTGCTATGCTGCCCGAGAGCGAGCCATCCGCCTCTATTCACTCACGGTAGATCATGGTGTTCGCCCGGAATCAGCTGCGGAAGCGGCTGCGGTCTGCCAACAGCTTCAAGCCTGGGGTATTGAAGCGGATATAGCGAAAGTGCAGCTAGGAGTGGGGGACGGCCCAGAGGGAGAAGCCCGTAGTGCGCGTTATGCGGCGCTGGCGGCGCGGGCAGAGCAAATCGGCGTGGTACAGAATGACGGAAATCGGCAGCCGGCTTTGGTGCTCTTAGGGCATAACGCAAATGACCAGGCGGAAACGGTTTTGCTCGGTTTTGGGCGCGGTGCCGGTGCCCGTTCGGTTTCCGGCATGTCTTTCCGCGGTTCGTTACCGCTACACGCTGAGGTACCAATGTGCCGGCCGCTTTTAGAATTTACGCGCGCAGAAATCGAGAAAATCTGTGCGGAGCTGCACTTGCATCCGGTGGAAGATCCCTCTAATAAACCGAGCGGTCCGTGGAAAGCAGCAGACGGTTCTCCTCTCCGCCGCTCCGCTTTACGCTACCAAGCAATCCCGGTCTTAGAAAAAATTCTCGGCCCGGGGTTAGTGCCCGCCTTAGCGCGCACTGCTAAGCTGCTCCAAGCTGATGAAGAGGTATTGAGCGGGCAAGCGGAAAAAATTTTGCTGCAGCTGCTGGCCAAACTAGATAATTCACCGAGCGGGCTAGATAGTTCTCTGCCTGCACTGGCGGGGAAAGAAATAATTTTTTCTTGCGCAGATCTAGCCGCATATCCGCTGGCTTTACGCCGGCGAGTACTGCGTCTGGCATTTTTAGCTGCCGGCGGGCATGGAGGAGAATTAGTATACAGTCATCTTGCTGAGCTTGATAAGCTAGTGCTAGGGCAGGAGAATAAAATTGGAATTGATTTGCCAGGCGTAAAAGCGTGGCGAGATAAGAATTCTTTATCTTTCACTTCGCAGAATAAGTAACACGGGAGGGTTAATGCAGCTGGCAGATACCGGAAATGACATCGAGAAGGTGCTTCTCACAGAAGAGCAGATCAAAGAGAGAATTAAAGAATTAGGGGCAGAAATATCGCGCGATTATGCCGGTAAAGATTTGCTGCTGGTGGGGGTACTAAAAGGGGCCCTTATGGTGATGGCGGATCTTTCTCGGAGTATCTCTTTACAGCTTGAGATGGATTGGATGGCGGTGTCTTCCTACGGAGCCGGCACTAAATCTTCGGGAGTAGTGCGTATTTTGAAAGATCTTAACGAAGATATTAAAGACCGGAATGTGTTGATAGTAGAAGATATTTTGGATTCGGGGCTCACCCTGGCGTGGCTAAAGAAAAATTTGCAATCGCGCGGGCCAGCTTCTATTAAAATTGCTACGATGTTTCGGAAGCCGCAGAGCACGCGCATCCCGGTAGAAGTAAATTATGTGGGATTTGATATACCGGATGAATTTATTGTTGGATATGGTCTTGACTATGCTGAAAAATATCGGCACCTGCCTTTTATAGGCACTTTAGCTCCGCATGTATACGGTGGATAATCATTAATATTGGCAACTTAGACACAGAAATAAATTATTTTGGCAGAGAAAAATTTACCGCGGCGCCGCCGCCGCAGCGACAAAAACGAAAAGCAGCAGAAGCGCCAGCAGAAGCTCAAGCAGCTGGAGGAATCGAACCGGCTTTGGAAGCGGAACGCTAAAGAGGAAGCGGGCCACGCTAAGCATCCAGTTCCTCCAGAAACAAAAGGGGTGCGCCGGCGTCGCCTTATCCTCACCACTTTCCTGCTATTCGTGCTGAGCGGTTTGATTTTTTATTGGATCTTTAATCCAGGCGGTTTTTCTTCTATTCAGACTTCCGAGGGTAAAGAAGTACTGAAAAGTCAACAAATAGAGCGTATCCAAGTCACAGATGGTTCACAGCTAGTGCAAGTGTGGCTGGATAAGGAATACACCCCGAAAGACGAAAAAGGCAAAAAGATGCAGCCTACGAAGCGGGTGCAGTTTCAATATGTGGATCCGGAAGCAGAGGAAATAGCGCAATTAGTCGGCGCGGCTGCCAGTAAGAATGGCTATAATTCGCTCGTACCGCAGCAGTCTTTCTTCACTTCTCTTATCACCATGATGCTGCCAATGATTCTGCTAATTGGCGTATTCCTCTGGCTTTTCCCGCGTTTACAAAGTGGTATGACCGCTTTTGGGAAAGTGAAAAAGGACGGTATGGAATCCGATTTACCGGATGTCACTTTTGCCGATGTGGCTGGAGTAGATGAAGCAGTCGAAGAATTGCGAGAAATAAAGGAGTTCATTGAAACGCCAGAGAAATTCCACAAGATGGGGGCGCGCATTCCGAAAGGCGTGCTGCTCTATGGCCCTCCCGGCACTGGAAAGACCTTATTGGCTCGGGCGGTAGCTGGCGAAGCGGGAGTACCCTTCTTCCATATTTCCGCATCAGAATTTGTGGAAATGTTTGTGGGAGTAGGTGCTTCGCGCGTACGTGATCTTTTCGATAAAGCAAAGAAGAGCGCTCCGGCAATTATTTTCGTAGACGAAATAGACGCCGTCGGGCGCAATCGGGGAAGTGGTATCGGCGGCGGCAACGATGAGCGGGAGCAGACTCTAAATCAATTACTGGTGGAAATGGACGGCTTCGACGAGCGTACCAATGTGATTGTAATTGCCGCTACGAACCGCCCAGACGTTTTAGATTCAGCGCTGCTGCGGCCGGGGCGTTTCGATAGGCAAATCGGGGTAGATGCTCCGGATTTGCTCGGCCGGAAAGAAATTTTGGAAGTGCATGCCAAGGGCAAGCCTTTAATGGATGAAGTAGTGCTGGAAGCAGTGGCGCGGCGGACGCCCGGATTCTCAGGAGCCGATTTAGCTAATACGCTTAATGAAGCGGCATTGCTTGCCGCGCGGCGCGGGCATAGTGAAATATCGGAAGCGGATGTCGATGAGGCCATCGATCGCGTCATAGCTGGACCACAGCGGCGGAGTCGCGTAATGAATCCGGCAGAAAAACGCATGACTGCTTATCACGAAGGTGGACACGCGGTAGCTGCCGCGGCGCTGCACTATACAGACCCCGTCACCAAAGTGACGATTTTGCCGCGCGGGCGCGCGCTGGGATACACCATGGTAATGCCCACCGAAGATAAGTATTCCACTTCCCGCAATGAGCTCCTAGATCAATTGGTTTATTCGATGGGCGGGCGAATTGCGGAAGAGATAGTATTCCACGATCCTTCTACTGGAGCTTCGAACGATATTCAGAAAGCCAGCAGTATTGCCCGGAAGATGGTCACTGAGTATGGAATGAGTTCGCGCGTAGGGCCGGTGCGTCTCGTATCAGATGATCCAGATCCGATGACTCGTTTTGGCGGGGGAAATCAGCGGGAGTATTCCGAAGATTTAGCAGGAGTTATTGACGCAGAAGTCCACGCATTGATGGAAACGGCTACCCAGGAGGCCTGGGAGTTACTCAATGCTAATCGGGAGGTGCTCGACGAGCTAGCGGCGCGCCTACTCGAAAAAGAAACTATTTTAGAGGCGGAACTAAAAGAAATTTTCCAGAACATTCGGAAAGCTCCGCCTCGCGAGCAGTGGCTTTCCGCTCCGAGCCGCCCAGTTTCCGATTTGCCGCCGGTACCGCTTCCTCCGGAGCCAGCGCCGGCTGAACCGAGTGCTGCGGAGCCAAGCGCTGCGGAGCCGCCTGTAACTGAATCTGCTGCTTCTGGGGTGGTACCGCCGGCAGCTACTCCAGGTGATCAGGTACCGCCCACACCCCCAACTGGGCGGCATGCAGCGGAAAGATCTCCGGAGTCAGGTGCAGAATAATGGCAGAATACGATGCCCCGGGGGTGAGAAAAGCGATTCGGGATTTTCTCCGCGCAGTTGGAGAAGATCCTGATCGGGAAGGGTTGCGCGATACTCCCGAACGTATCGAAAGAGCGGCGCGGGAAATTTTTGCGGGTCTCTATGTGGAAGATCCCGCTGCTCCGCTGGCTACGACTTTTGATATTGGCCACCAAGAATTAATTCTGGTACGGGACATTCCACTTTATTCGATGTGCGAGCATCATTTATTGCCTTTTCATGGGCGGGCGCACGTCGGATACATCCCCGGCGAAAGTGGTAAAGTCACTGGGCTTTCTAAGCTGGCGCGTTTAGTGGAAATGTATGCGCGGCGTCTACAAGTGCAAGAGCGGCTCACTTCGCAAATAGCGGATACCTTGTATGAATCTCTAGCTGCGCGTGGCGTCATTGTAGTAATCGAAGCGGAACATATGTGTATGGCAATGCGCGGTGTACAAACTCCGCAAGCGCAAACAGTCACATCCGCGGTGCGAGGAATTATGCGCAATCCGGCTACGCGGGCAGAAGCAATGACTCTGCTTTCCGCTGGCCAGAAATGAGAGCAGCAATGAAAATAATGGGAATTCTGAACGTCACTCCCGATTCTTTTTCTGACGGTGGCCGGTGGGATACCCCGCAAGCAGCAATTACCCAAGGAAAATTACTACAGCAACAGGGCGCGGAGATTATTGATATCGGCGGAGAATCTACTCGTCCCGGCGCCGCGGCAATTTCGCCAGCCCAAGAATGGGAGCGCATTGCCGAGGTGGTGCGGGAACTAGCTTCGGAAATAACCGTATCGGTAGATACCTACCACAGTGAAACGGCAGCAGCCGCAGTGGCAGCGGGTGCAGCTATTGTAAATGACGTGACTGGCGGGCAAGGAGACCCGCGGATGTTTGCCACGATTGCCGAATTGGATTGCCTCTATATATTGCAGCACGGTCGGGGTAATGCCCGCACTATGAATAGCCTCAATAATTATGCGGGAGATATCGTAGAAGTAGTTTGCCAAGAGCTACTCACTCAGCGCGATGCGGCGGTGGAGGCAGGAATAGCTCCGGAGCGCATAATACTTGACCCTGGTTTAGGTTTCGCTAAATTAGGGAAGCAAGATTGGCAAGTCCTAGCCGGGATAGAAAAATTTAATTCTCTCGGGCACCGCGTGCTAATCGGGCAATCTCGAAAAAGATTTTTAGCAGCTGTAGATCCAGACGCCGCAGCTCCGGATCGTGATTTAGCCACTGCCGTCCTCTCCGGAATTCTCTGGGAAAAACATATCTGGGCGGTGCGGGTGCACAATGTGGCTGCTTCTCGGCAAGCCATCGCAGTGCATAAATTGCTAGCAGAGCAGAGGGTCTAATGTATGCGGATTGGATTACTCTAAAAGGCGTAGCGCTAGCGGCTCGGCACGGAGTATTTGCTTTCGAAAAAGCGCGGGCGCAGGAATTCTTAGTAGATATTTCGTATCAGGTAATTACCGCCGGAGCGATAGCTGCAGATGAAATTGAGCAGAGCATATCGTATGCCGATGTGGCGGAATGTGCTCGGAAAATAATGGACGGAGAATCCGTCAATTTAATTGAGACTCTGGCACACCGCATTGCTCTGGAAGTGCTTAATTTAGGTGCGCGCCAAGTAAAAGTAACTGTGCATAAACCGCAGGCTCCCTTAGAAATAGAATTTCAAGACGTATATGTGGAGGTAGAGCGGCAAGCGGAAATTTTCCGGCCGGCGCCGCGGCGTTACGTAATTGCTCTCGGGGCAAATTTAGGAGATTCCGCGGGTACTTTAAAGCAAGCAGTGCATGAGTTAGGAAAAATAGCAGATATAAAGAAATGTTCCTCTTTTTACCGCTCCGCTCCGTTGCTCGCGCCGGGGCAAACCCCGCAACCTCCGTATATAAACGCCGTTTTAGAAGCAGAATTTCTTATTTCCCCACTGGAAGTGCTGCATAAGCTACAAGAGCTAGAAGTGCGCTTTGGAAGAATAAGAACTGAAAGGTGGGGAGCGCGCGTCCTTGATTTAGATATTATTACGGCTGGTGATATAACTTCGAGTGATCCAGAGCTGCAGCTTCCGCATCCACGAGCGGCACAGCGCAGATTCGTGCTGGAACCGTGGGCGGAAATTTCTCCGCACGCGCAGCTGGGAGGAGTGCCAATAGTTGATTTACTGGCAAAAGTCGCCGCGCAAGAGGTGGAAATATGCCGCCCCCAGCAGGAGAAATAAAGTGAAAAAAAATTCTTCTTCCCCCACTGGCTCTTCCGGATCGCCTAAGCTCCAGCCCACCTCCTTCTGGGAGTTAGCTATCTGTGCGCTGCTGCTCGGAGGAGCGGGTTTTGTTTTTGCCAAAATTTGGATACGGGCGGGGCAAGTGCCGCTATTTGTGCCGCGTTGGACCTTCCTCATGCCTTTTTTAATTGGAATTTTCGTGCTCTGGCAAGGGTGGGTGGTGCGCACATATCGGAGCGGTAAACGCGCTCTTTCTCCTCTCCAAGCTGGCCGTATCTGGTTGCTCAGTCAAGCCGCTTCTCGCACCGGCGCATTGCTGGGAGGGGCTGCGGCCGGAATTCTTTTTTGCTATCTGGATATAAGCGGTAATGCTTTTTTGACGCAGCAAATCTGGAATTTCTTATTAGTGGTAATCGCTTCCATATTTTTAACTAGCGTCGGCTGGGTAGTAGAGCGCTGGTGCATAGTAGAAGATAAAGATGACGATTCTCACTCTCCGGGGGCTCCTTTGGCAGAACCAGCTTAAGAACGCTGCAGTTAAACTAAAAATAAATCATCGACTTGCTGTTAAGCAGTGGAAAATTCTACACATTCGCAAGAGAGGTTGCTGTGCAAAAATCCTTAGGAACGGATATTGAATTTATTCCGGTAGATCCCGCTTACTATCGCGTGTTATTACTTACTGCTCTATGTGGCACAATAGCGGGGATTATTCCCCTTTCCCTCCTCACTTTTTTCTACGGCAGCGCCGCTTTCCCCGGCATAATTTGGTGGATCGTTTTAGGAATTTTTCTTCTCGGGGTTATCTGGGTGTTTTACCTGGTGCGGCGGCGGGCGCGGGCGCTCGGTTATGCAGAGCTAGAAGAAGTGCTTGTAATTCGCCGCGGCGTCATGTTTCAATCGATAACCGCTATTCCCTACGGGCGGATGCAGCAAGTAAATATCAACCGCGGGCCATTCCTGCGCCACTATGGCTTAGCCGAGGTAGAGCTAGTGACGGCTTCTGCTGAAAGCAATGGAAGTATTCCCGGATTGCGGGCAGAAACCGCCGAAGCTCTCCGGATGCGTCTCACTGCTTTAGGTAACGCCAATCGGGTGGAGGGGCTGTGAGTGCAGATAAAGTAAGTACCTCAGAATGGCGGCGTTTCCATAAAGTCACTCCGCTCGCCAGTGCTGGCTCTTTTTGGCTAGTGCTACTTTTTGGTCTGTACCAAGTGGCGAGTAATTTAGTGGAAAACGGGGGAATACAAGATTTACGGGAGTCGCTGCGCTCCGGCGATATTTATTCAAAGACTCTCTATATACTCGGTGGGGTAATACTGATAACCCTTGGCTTAGTGGTATTTTCGGTAATCTCCTGGCGGAGAAAAAAATACGCCATCAATGCCTCCGGTATTCACTTGCGCCAAGGAGTATTTTGGCGGAGTCATTCGCATATGCGCTGGGATAGATTGCAGTCAGTCGAAGTAAAACAGACACTTTTTGGGAGAATCTTCGGTTTCGGCTCTCTGCAGCTCACTTCAGCTGGGGCTAGTGAAGATCCGCTCGAGCTCGGTTTGCTGCGCCTAGCAGACTGCGCAAAACTGCGCAAAGAAATTCTTCAAGGCCTGGAAGCTGCGCGCTCTGGAGATACAAATTTCTTTGCAAATATAGCAGCGGAGAAATCTAGCATAACCACCGAAGAAGATACGCCGGAAGCTCTGCTGCGAGCCACCCTAGCAGCCACTAGCGCAGAAACTACCGAAAATTCGCTCGCGATTCCGGTATTCGACGTAGATGACGAAGCGGGAGATAATCTCATATTCTCGCTACCTACCGGCAGATTGATTGGCTCTCGCCTATTGGATATGGGCAGTTTATTAGCAGTAATATTTGCAGCTGCGCTATTGGTAGTACAGGTGTTGGATAATAAGGGTGGAATACTAGGACTTTTAATTGTGCTGATAGCTGCTTCCCAGCAGGTAGTCAAACCAATTTTGAAATCTTATGGCACAAAAGTCTATCTTTCTCCGCAGGGCTTACGCCGCAGGTCCGGGGCTACTACCGTAGTTACGCGCACCTACCCTCCGCAGCGAATTCACGCCGTAGAAGTAACGCAGAAAATTCTTTGGAAACCGCTAGGCTGGTGGCAAATAGAGATAACTGCAGCCGGAGAAAAAATACTCGAAAACCTCTCCGATACTTTTGTGAGTGTCGCGCGGCGCGCCGAAATGCAGCATTTGCTGTGGACGATTTTACCGCAACTAGGGGTGGAGGATTCCGATGCACTTCTCGAAGAAGCATTTCGGGGGCAGGGCAGCGGAAAATACTTTGCCGGGGCGCCGGCGCGGGCGCGACTCTTTGATCCGATCGGTGCGCCGGGACGGGGAATATTTGCCAATAAAAGAGTGATAATTATGCGCTCGGGTAGATGGGGAAGATCAGTGAGTTTTACTCTGCAAGACCACATTCAATCGCACGCTTTTTCCACCGGACCCCTCCAGCGCCAGCGCTCTTTAGCGAGCTTTTCGGTGCACACTATACCGGGAAGTACCCGCCGCAAAGTGCGGAATTTAGATGTCGATTATCTATGGAAACTGTGGGCAGAAGAAGAGGCATTGGCGGCGCAAGCGCGCAGCGTGGGCGTGAGTGAATCCTTAAAAGAGTGGAAAAAACGAATCGGTTTTTCGGCTTAAACTATTTTCTTTTACACGAGGAATTGCATGAGCAGTACGGGAAGATTGGGTATTGGTATTATCTCCGCTGGCAAAGTTGGAGCTACTCTAGGTAATGCGCTGCGGGGGCAAGGCCATGCAATTATCGGTGCCTACGCTGCTTCGGAAGATTCACAAGAGCGTTTAGCTACTTTACTTCCCGGCGTACCAGCTTTAGAGGTCACTGCAATTGTGGAACGCGCTGAGCTGGTGCTACTGGCAGTTCCAGATGACGAATTAGCACCGCTCGTGGCTGGGCTGGCGAAATTATCAGCCTGGCAAGCTGGGCAAATAGTAATCCACACCGCCGGGCGTTACGGCGCAGAAGTATTGGCACCCGCGCGGGCGTTAGGGGCGCTCTGCCTAGCTATTCATCCGGCCATGACTTTTACCGGTACTTCCCTCGATATAGCGCGCCTACGGGGCTGCCCTTTCGCCGTGACTGCGCCAGCATCTTTACAGCCAATTGGCCAAGCTTTAGTGGCAGAGATAGGTGGAGAGCCGGTGATAGTGGCAGAAGCCGATCGCACTGCCTACCATATGGCGCTCAGCCACGGCGCTAATCATAGCGTCACGCTCATTAGCCAATCCCTACAAATACTGGAAAAAATCGGCATAGCCAATCCAGGAGAATATCTCCGTCCGCTTATGCAAGCGGCCGTAGAAGAGGCCTTGCAATCTGGTGATGCACTTTTGACGGGTCCAATTTCGCGCGGAGATACGGGCAGTGTGGCGGCGCATTTGCAAGCCTTGCAAGAGCTAAGCGAAGAAGATAGTAGCTGTGTAAATACGGCAGCTACCTATCGTACTTTAGGAATTGCGACGGTGGCTCGAGCGGCTTGGCGCGGAAAAATTTCGGAGAGTAAAGCGGCGGAGTTACTGGCCTTATTGGTGGATGAGGCTGCGGAGTAGTTTTGGGTCAATTTTTAGCTAGTACTTTCTTGCCGGCTGCCGCGGATTTCCAAGGTGCCGCGCGTATTATTCTGGCCACGTGGGTAGCAGGTATCCGGCTTATAGACAACCTCGCTATAGAAATAAAATGAAGCTGCGCTGCTTATCACGCGCTGGCACCGGCCGGAAGCAGCAGAAAATTATATACTTAGGGCAAGCCCGCCGGGCGAAAAGATAGGCTTTTTAAGAAAATGAATGGGAACTCCATGAATAGAAATACGCAATTCGGAGAAGAAGATATTCCTGAGCAGATTCAGGTGCGGAAGGCCAAGCGGCTGCGGCTTATGGAGCGCGGGCACGATCCCTATCCTGCTGAGCTGCCCATTACCTCTACAATTCAGGAAGTACGGGCTAAGTATAGCGATGTGGCGCCGGGAGAAGAATTGCCAGACGAAGTGGCACTGGCGGGGCGAGTTATGTTTATGCGCCCGTCGGGGAAAATTGCTTTCGTGGTACTGCAAGCGGGAGATGGCACGCGGCTGCAAATCATATTTTCCCTCACCAATGTGGGGAAAGAAGAGCTAGATAATCTGAAGGCAGATGTAGATTTAGGAGATCAGATTTTCGTATCTGGCCACATCGGCGCTTCCCAGCGCGGAGAGCTTTCTGTCTTTGCACACAGCTGGCATATGGCTTCGAAGTCTTTACGGCCTCTGCCGAAGACTTTCACTGACGCCGATGGACATGAGAGTAGCTTAAATGAAGAAACGCGGATTCGCCGGCGGCATCTTGATTTAATTACCCGCCAGAGCGCGCGCGATATGGTGCGGATTCGGGCAGCTCTTATGCGCTCGCTACGGCGTACTTTTGAGAGCCAAGATTATATCGAGGTGGAGACCCCTATACTGCAGACCCTACACGGAGGTGCGGCAGCTCGGCCTTTCACAACTCATATTAATGCTTATGATGAAGATTTATATCTGCGCATTGCCACGGAGCTCTATCTGAAACGCTCTGTAGTAGGAGGAGTAGATAAGGTATACGAGATAGGGAAGAATTTCCGCAATGAAGGTGCAGATTCTTCGCATTCGCCGGAATTTACTGCTTTGGAAGCCTACCAGGCTTACGGCACCTACGATACGATGGCGCAGCTAGCGCAGGATTTAGTGCAAAATGCCGCTCGGGATATTTTCGGCACCACCTCTGTCACTCTCGCCGATGGGAGTATCTATGAACTAGGGGGAGAGTGGGCGCAACTAGACCTCTACGGATCACTTTCGGAGAAACTGGGAGAAGAGATAACGGTAGATACGCCGCGGGAGCGTTTGGAAAAAATTGCGCAGCAGCATGATATCGGCGTTAAAGATTATGCGGTAAACGGCAAAATCGTAGAAGATATTTGGGAAGAGCTCGTGGGCAATCATCTCTATGCCCCCACCTTTGTGCGCGATTTCCCAGAAGATACTTCGCCGCTTACCAGATATCACCGGAGCAAGCCCGGCTTGACGGAGAAATGGGATCTTTATATTCGCGGAGTGGAAACTGGTACCGCCTATTCCGAACTAGCAGATCCGGTGGTGCAGCGCGAGCGCCTTACGCAGCAATCTTTAGATGCTGCTAATGGCGATCCAGAGGCTATGCAGCTCGATGAAGAATTTATCGAAGCGATGGAGTATGGTTTCCCGCCGTCCGGTGGAATCGGGATGGGAATCGATCGTATTCTAATGGCCATGACTGGTTTAGGAATTCGGGAAACGATTACTTTCCCCTTCGTGAAACCGGCGCAAAAGTAGCAAAAGTAGCAAAAGTAGCGGTTTTCTAAAATTCTTAAGCAGCGCTGTTTTTCTGTAAAACTGTGCAGAATTAAGATTGCGCTGCGTTTAAGTAAGATTTGTGCTGCGCAGAACTAAGGTTTTGTGGGTGCAGTGGGTAGGTTTTCTTAGCCTTGCCCAAATGTGCAATTTTGTGCTTTCCTTTTAGGATATCTTGCAGGCGTATATTATAGAAGCAAGATACAACGGAGGAGAAACTCATGGCGGAAAGGCAGAATATCGCTTATGAAGCGGCGGTAATGCACTACGTGCAGGGTGAAACTATGGAATCTATCGCCCGCCGCTTAGGGATTTCGCGCTCCACCGTCTCGCGGATGGTGAAAAAAGCTCGCGATGCGGGTTATGTACAGATTACTCTGCACCCGCCACAGGAACTTGCCGATAATTTAGGCCAGCGGCTTTCCCGTAAATTTGGTATCAATACGCACGTGGTAGCGGTTCCTTTTGGAGCCAATGAAATTCGCCGTCTGGAAGTGGTAGCCACGATGGCGGGGGTGATTATTTCCGAAGCAATCGCTCCGGCGGATGTGGTCGGAGTGGCGTGGGGAAACACCATTGCGGCAGTGGCAGATGCCTTAGTCGTGAAGCCAGCAGCTGGTTCCCTAGTGGTGCAATTGAACGGCGCTGCCAACCAAGTGACCACGGGAATTCCTTATGCGGGAGAGATTATGGCAGCTTTCGGGAAAGCTTATGGTTCTGCACTCTGCTATTTCCCCGTTCCGGCTTTTTTTGACTATGAAGATACGAAAACAGCTCTGTGGAAAGAAAAATCAATTCAGAGCGTGCTGAATTTGCAAGCAAAAGCGAATGTGGCCATCTTTGGCGTGGGCTCTTTAGGATCTTCGATGCCTTCGCAGGTTTATACCGGAGGATATTTGACTGCCAGTGAAATGGAGGAGCTGAGCCGAGAAGGGGTAGTGGGTGACGTCTGCACGGTATTGCTGCGTGCAGATGGCTCTTGGGAAGATTTACCTCTCAATAGGCGGGCAACTGGCCCGACTCCGGCCGCTCTACAAAAAATTCCCCGCCGAATTTGCGTGGTAGCGGGTGTGGAAAAAGCCGTTCCGCTTTTGGCTGCTTTACGGGCGGGAGTGGTCACCGATTTAATTATTGACGAAGATACGGCGGTCAAGCTGGAAGAAATTTGCTGAGAATAGCTACGCCTAGGCTATTTCTGGCGGGCAGATTTTAGATAACGAGCCGCTAGAAAGCATCCAGCTGGACTTTGTAATCCTAACAGGGTCATAAGAAATACGGGGAATAAGGAAAAACCGCTTATTAAGCTAATAATAATTCCGCTCAGCAGCAGTAGAATACCGGAAATTCCCGCTCCAGAAAAAATTTTTATCCACGGGGTGGTTGCCGGCATGGGAGAAAAGTGACTTTTCCCGACCGCATATCCGGCTACGCTTAAGGTGGGTAGAGCCGGTAAAAAGACCGGAAGCAATGCTGTAAGAGAGTGGTCGGGGTTGTAAATAGAGACCAGCAAACTAATCGTGAGTACAGTGAGCACTAGGAGAGCTAAGAAACTGCCTATCCGGATTATTCTTTGAGGAGAGATGCTGTGCATAGCAGTATCTTAACAGGCACGCCTAGAGCGGCAAATGCTTTTCCAGTGCTCCTATTCAAGCTACCGTGTAGAGTATGGCAGAAGGTAAAAATAGCAAGCGTCCGCGATCGAAAAAAATAGCGCTGGCGGGGAAAAAGACGCCGCATCTGCGCGGTAGTGAGCGGGCGCAAAATAGCGGACGAGTGCAAAGTGGTAGGCGAGCACAAAGTAGCCGGCGGCAGCCAACTAGGGGGCGCAATTCCGCTCTGCCTAAGCCGGGAAACAGGCAAAAATCGCGCCGTAACGATACCGATTCTGCTCTTATGCCGCAGCTGGGAAAGAAAAGCCGGCAAAATAAAACGGCGGCGCCTGTGCAAAATTCTCGCTCCAGAAGTAGGGATGGGCAAAGCGCATTCTCGCGGATGAAAAATAATTGGGCAGAGAGTTCCCAGCGGCAAAGATGGATTTTACGGATATTACTGCTCCTTGGGGCAATTTTGGCGGTTTTCTTAGTGATACATACTATTCGAGGTGCGGTGGCAAGTATGCAGGAAAATCGCACCCAACCGAGCGCGGCAGAAAATTTTGCTCCGGTGCCTTGTAGCACTGCCATGCTCGATACCACGGTGGCACATAATGCGCCGGCTGCGGGAGAGCCAGTTTCTTTTACTATTACTTTGAAAAATTCGGCCGGGCAGAAAGCTTGCTATATCGATATGGGGTATGCCAATGCGGAGCTGCGGCTCTGGAGTGGGAATCAGACTATTTGGGATTCACAAAAATGCCAAGCAGGTGAAGAAAAACGGGTGTTGCTGCTCGATAAAGGCTTAAGTACCACCCATACTCTGTATTGGAATGGCAATGCGACTGATGCGGCTTGTGCTGATTTGTATCCCGCTAAACCTGGCACCTATAAGATGCAGCTCTATATAGGTGGGGAAAAAGCGGGGGGAGAAAATAGCTTTTTCTTAGGTGGTGCTGGCGGTAGTGCCAATGCGGATAATGCTAATGAGAATAGCGCCGGCGGTGCTGGTAATGCAGGCGATGCCAGCGGTACAGGAGATGCTGCCGGCAGCGCGGGCGGCGATGTAGATAAGTCTGCGCCGGCCGCAGATGATACCCCACAAGATTAGTAATTCCGCTATTTAACTCGAAAGAGCAGAATTTTCTAAATCGCTAGTGCAGAGAATTATTGCGGGTGCGAATTTGCTGCGGCGAAATTGGTAAAACTGCTTCTAGAGCAGCCGCTATATCGTCTATGGGCCGTAAATCCATGCCCGGCGGAGTAGTTATTTTTTCGGTGCCGGCCGGAATCAAGGCAATTCGGAATCCTAATCTGCCAGCTTCGTTTAACCGCTGTTGCAGGCCAATTACCGGGCGCAGCTCGCCAGTTAAAGATACCTCTCCAATAGCTACCACTCCAGGTGCAAGTGGCAAATCCACAGCAGATGATACCAGAGAGAGCGCCACCGCTAAATCGCTGGCTGGCTCGGGCGCGCGCGCACCACCTACTGTAGATACGAATATATCTTGCTTTTCAAAGGCAATTCCTAAACGGGATTGGATTACCGCGAGCATCATAGCTATACGTGAATAATCGACTCCAGAAGTGGTTCGGCGGGGAGCACCGGGGGCGGGCACGGAAAGTGATTGAATCTCTACCGGCATCGGGCGGCGTCCCTCTAAAGTGACGGTTACGCAAGTACCCGGCACCGTATTTTTACGGGCAGAAAGAAATAGACCGGAGGGATCGGCCAGACCCTGAATACCAGCATTATGGAGTTCAAAGCAACCTACTTCATCGGTGGCGCCATAGCGATTTTTTACTGCCCGCAGGAGGCGCAGCCGCGAATGGCGATCTCCTTCAAATTGGCATACTACATCCACTAAATGCTCTAAAGTGCGCGGGCCGGCAATGGTGCCATCCTTCGTGACGTGCCCTACCAGCATCACCGGCAGATTTCGCTCTTTCGCTTCGGCAATAAGTGCGGTGGCTACTGCCCTTACTTGTGCAACTCCTCCGGCTGCTCCTTCCACATCGGGGTGAGCGAGAGTTTGCACCGAATCGACAATCAACAATGAAGGAGAACTATATTCGAGATGACCTAGCACTTTTTCTACCGAATTTTCCGCGGCCAGTAGGAGTCGCGGATGTACAGCGCCAATCCGCTCGGCGCGGGCGCGCACCTGCGCCGCTGATTCTTCTCCAGTTACATACAGTATTGGGCCAGCGCCACTCTGCTCCGCCGCAATTGCCGCTTTGCCGGCTACACTCAAGAGAAGAGTCGACTTTCCAATTCCCGGATCTCCGGCTAGCAGCATTACCGCTCCCGGCACTATTCCTCCGCCCAGCACCCGATCGAGCTCATCTTCGCCGCTCGGATATTTCTGCGCTATTTCGCCCGATATCTCCGTAATGGGTTGGGCAGGAGTATAGGGCAAGCTCACGGCAATGCGCGCTGCGCCAATCCGCTCTGCTTTTTCTACTACTGTGCCCCAAGTTTGGCATTCCCCGCAGCGGCCAGCCCACTTGGTGGTGGTCCAGCCACATTCGGTGCACATAAAAACGGTGGTACTCTTCTTTGCCATATACTCAGCTTAGCTGCCGTCTCCGAAAATTTTTATGTCGCGGCGCGAAGAGTTCGAGTAGATTTGCTAATTTTATGTGCTTAGATTTGCCAACCTAGCTGCGATTGGCGAAGGCTTCTAAGAGCGAAGTCTCCCCGGATACTATCAGTACATCTCCAGTGTTGATTTGGGTCTGCGGATTGGTATATTCAAAAGGTTGCCCCGGAGATTTTACGCCAATAAGAGTAATACCGTATTTTTCCGACAATTTTAAGTCCGCAACAGTAAACCCAATTGTTTCTTTCGGCGGCAGCATCTTCACGATCGTGAAATGATCTTCCATCTCAATAAAATCAAGCATCTTTCCGGAAAGCATATGAGCCACGCGCTGCCCGGCGTCATACTCGGGATAAACGACGTGATGTGCACCAATACGTTTCAAAATTGTGCCATGTTCGCGGGAGGTGGCTTTTGCCCAAATTTGTTTAATCCCCAAATCCACTAAATTAGCCGTAATCAGCACGGAAGATTCTAGGGATGTGCCTACGCCTACTACGGCAATTCCGAAGTCTTCTGCCCCCAGCTGCACTAATGCTTCTGCGGAGCGGGCATCAGCCTCTACTACGCGAAAACGGTGTGACCAAGTTTGAGCTAAGACAGCATTCGCTTCCACCGCCAGCACACTTTTTCCCAATTTATTTAAAGTCACGGCGATAGCAGTACCGAAGCGGCCTAGCCCGATTACCAGAATTCCTTCGCTAGTATTATCTTTGCTGCGCGCCATAATTTTCCTTATCTAAATATCTGGGAATTCCCTAACTTTTACAGCTAGTTTTCTACTACTTAGATTCTAGTGGTTTTTGTGCGCCACTAGCCAATAATTGGTCGTTCTTCCGGGAGACGAATCACGCGCCGGCGTTGGCGCAAAGCGAGCGCTGCCGCAAAAGTCATAGTGCCTGCTCTGCCTAAATACATGAGCACTATGAGGGTAATCTGGGCACTTCCGGGGAGGAAAGGAGTAATTCCCGTACTTAAACCACAGGTGGCGTAAGCAGAGATAGCTTCAAAAAGCACTTGGGAAAGCGAATATGGAGTGGTTTGCAGCAAAATTATGGTGGCGATTCCCACCAATGTGGCCCCGAGGAACGTGACGGAAATAGCTAAGCGGGTGACATTTGCCGGTATTCTTTTCCCAAATATTTCGGAATCTCGGTCGCCGCGTGCCTCCGCCAGTACCGCCAAGAGCAAGACGCTGAAAGTAGTCACTTTTATGCCGCCAGCTGTACTAGCGGAACCGCCCCCGATAAACATCAAGATATCGAGTATGAACCAAGTAGATTCGTGCATATTTCCCACATTCACAGTGGAGAGGCCCGCTGAGCGGGCACTTGCCGCATGGAAAATAGAAGCCAGAACTTTTCCGTCTCCGGAGAGCCCGCCGTAAGTACCGACGTTATTCCATTCCAGAATCATTAACGCAAAACAAGAAACGAGGAAAATTCCTAGATAGGTGAGCAGAGTGAGGCGAGTGTGGAGTGTCCACTTTTCTATTTTTCGCCCGGCGCTAGCGATATTTAAGGCTACGGGAAAACCGATGGCGCCAATCATCGCTCCGATAGCTACGGGAATACAGAAAGCCCAGTTGCCGACAAAGGGACTGATTCCCGCGGATAGAGTGGTAAAGCCGGCGTTGTTAAAGGTGAATATAGAAGCAAAAATTGCATTTCCCACTGCTTCTATAAAGCTCTGATCTTGGGTGATGAAAGTTGGTAAGAGAGCCAGAGCCAGCAGCGTCTCTACTACGGCCGAAGTGATTACTACTGCGCGCAGGAGTGTGCCGACTTCGCCGAGGCGGGTCTTTGTTTCCCGTGCAATCAATAGCCGCTGAGTTAAGCCGATATGCCGCGCTACCGCTAGACCGAGTATAGAAGCGATAGTCATAATGCCGAGCCCGCCTACCTGCACGGCTAAAGCGATAATAATATGCCCGAGTGGTGTCCAAAAAGTAGCTATTTCTACTACCGTCAAGCCAGTGACGCAGACGGCAGAAGTGGCGGTAAAAAGGGCAGCTAAGAAGTTGGGGGAGCCGGGGCCGTTATAGGTGTAGGGGATGAGGAGCAGTAAAGTGAAAAAAAGAATTGTGCCCGCAAATACTAAGAGCGCAAAGCGTGCCGGAGAATCGGTGGCTAAGTGATCAATGTATTCGCGAAAGCTAACTAATTTTTTTTCTAGCTTAGAGCGCGGGTGCATCTGGGGAATTGCCGGCACCGTTCCTCCTTTCTTCTGCTGCTTCTGTACCTAGCGTAGACCTAATTCTCAATAAAATATCCATTTGTGACGGGCGAAGCAAATAAAATTCCTAATTTTTCTGTCCTTTTCAGTATTTTCGTGTAAGCTGGGGTGGTAATCCCGTTTTCCCATCTCTGCGGAAAGTAGCGAGGGGGAAAATCCGGAAGCAAAAGATGTGGAATAGTCCCAGATATATATCTGGCTGAAAAAAGTAGGACGGGTACGGATGGCGCAGCTATCGAATTCGGCTCCGCAGTTTTTTACGGTTGCGGAAGTCGCCGATGTTACGCGGGTTTCGCGAATGACGATTTACCGTATGATACACGCGGGAGAGCTGCCGGCAGTGCGAGTAGGAAGCTCCTATAGAGTGCCTCGTTCCGCTTTAAGTCAGCTGCTCTCCGGGGAATCGGAAGATCAGCAGCGAGAAGTTTTCGGCGCCTAGACTTTCGGGTATTATTTCTAGTAACATTTTCCATGTTCGTAGGTAGCCTAGCTACTAAAATATATTGTGGAGGTAACCGTTGGGTTCCGTAATTAAAAAGCGCCGCAAGCGCATGTCCAAGAAAAAGCACCGCAAATTGTTGCGTAAGACTCGCCATCAGCGTCGCAATAAGAAGTAGCGATAGGCAGTGATTTGAAATGAGGCTCAATCGAAAGATCGAGCCTCATTGGTACAAAGAGGGAAGTCGTGGAAGGCAATAAGAACGATATACAGTGGTTAGATGCCGAAGAGCAGAAGTCTTGGCGGGCGTTACTACAGGGTATTTCAAAATTCTTAGCTGCTGCGAATGCTGATTTACAGCAGCAAGAAGATCTTTCTCTCTCCGAATATGAAGTGTTGGCTTATCTGAGTGAGGCGCCGGGGAGGCAGCTGCGTATGTCGCAGTTAGCGCAGAATTTGGTGCATTCGCGTTCGCGGCTCACTCATACGGTACATCGCCTGGAAAAGCAAGAATATGTACAGCGTTTGCAGTGTGCAGATGATAAGCGGGGGCGAAATTGTATTCTTACGGAAAAAGGCTGGCAGAAAATACAGAGCGCCGCGCCGGTGCACGTGGGTTCCGTGCGCAAATACTTGATCGATTCCTTAACTAGGAAAGAATTTTTAGAGTTGGGGCGAATTTTTGCGCAGATTATGCCCGATGAAAAGGAATAAAAGATGGATTTAACTACTGTGCATTTAGTCCGGCA
>NZ_CAMXYE010000020.1 GCF_947253055.1 uncultured Arcanobacterium sp.
AGATTAGAATAACGGTCTCGTGGGCTCGGAGATGTGTATAAGAGACAGCTTCTTTCCCGTCCAATTCCACATATAAAGCACCGATAGCTTTGCCTTCCCAAAATAGCGGCGCTATCCGTCCGGGCAAAATTTTGGCGGTCGGTTTACCATCTTTCAGCTGCGGCACCGTAGCTACCGGCACCGAATTACCAATCTGAAAATTTCGCACTTGTGCAGCTGTAAAGTCCGGAAAAACTTCCGGAGCGAAAGATTGCAGTATTGCCGGCCCGCGCTGCGCTAACCACTGATCAAATTCAGAAATCGGCTCAGATTCATTGTTAATACGCGGTGCAACCTGGCGCAGGTCAGATGCTGCTGCGCTACCTGAAGAAGCAGCTACCTGTGTATCTACCGATGAACTAGTTGAAGGAGTAGCACAGGCAGAGAGCAAACTGAGGCACAGTATCCCCAGTACACGCCCTATTTTTTTCACCCGCATATCTCTCTACTCCGCTTCTAGCGCCGCTTTATTCTCCGTGTACTTTACTCTACTGTAGTAGCCGGAGGGAGCTGTAATTTTTGCAATTCTGCAGCTTGCGCAATAATCTCTACTAGTTCCGTGCTACGCGCGCCATAAGAAGTAAGCAAGAGTTCCCGCGGCGCATCACCGTAGAGATCAGCAGGCTCTGCACCCAAATCACTACCTTCCGGGCGGGAAATTTGAATCTCTAAGCGATCGGTGGAAAGCACTTCGGTTTTTCCCTTTCCCCACTCCACCACCGTCAACGCCGTATCGAAAGTGGTATCTAAATCCAGTGCGTCGAGCTCTTCTAAGGAAGTGAGCCGGTAGGCATCTACATGCACTAAATCTAAATTACTGCCGCGATAAATCTGGGCAATTACGAAAGTAGGAGAAGATACGCTCGTACGCACTCCCATACCGCGCGCAATCCCCTGCGTAAGGGTGGTCTTTCCCGCACCTAGCGGGCCATTTAGCATTATAAAATCTCCACCCTGCGCATTACTCCCGAGGACGGCACCAACTGCCTGTATATCTTCTGCAAGCGGCACGTGTAAAGCAAGCTGCATTTCTATTTCTCCTTCTCAAACCGCCTATTATCCAACTCGAACGCTGAATATCTACTCCGCACTCGTCATTCCACATACTGGCGAGGAATACGGGCTCCTAAACGGCAAATAATTTCATATCCAATAGTGCCGGAATCAGCTGCCCAATCGTCCGCAGTCGCATATCCTTTTGCCGAATCACCGAAAAGCACTGCAATATCTCCGGGCTGCACTCCGGGAGCATCTACGACGAACTGATCCATACAAATTCGCCCCAGAATCGGGCAATCCTGTCCATTAATCACCACACTCGCACTATTAGAGGCATGACGAGGCACTCCGTCTGCATATCCAAGTGGCACCGTACCTAAGTGAGTCGCTTTCTCGAGAGTGACGGTGTGCCCGTAGCTAATGCCGGTACCGGCTGGCACATCGCGTGTGGATACAATATCTGCCTCTAGCTGCATTACCGGACGTAAATCGAGCTCTTCCGCTGTAGCCAATTCAGGATTTGGACTCAATCCGTAGAGCATAGCCCCGAGCCGCACCATCGAGTATCGCGTTTCCGGATGCCAAAGTAAACCAGCTGAAGCAGCTAAGTGGCAAAATTGCACTTCTAGACCGGCAGATTCCAAAACTTGGCGAGCTTCTTCAAAAATAGCTACCTGCTGGTCGGTAGTGGGAGAAGAAAGTTCATCTGCGCGAGCTAAATGCGACCACAGCCCCACCATTTCCAGCAGACCACGCCGCCGGTACTCTACTAGTTTTGGCACTACTTGCCGGAATTCCTCGAGCAAGAATCCACTCCGCGCCATGCCGGTATCTACTTCTATATGCACCCGTGCCGCTATATTGAGCTTCTCCGCCGCCGCTATTATTTCATCTAAGGTCCACTGCGCACCTACCGAAAGATCAATACCGAGAGTGAGCGCTTCGGCAAAAGGTGAACCTGGTTCGGCAATTAAAGCCAGCATTCTCCCGCGCTGCTGCAAGGTCTTGCGCAGTTGAATAGCTTCACCTAGCTGCGCTACACCTAACCAATTAACTCCCGCATCTAAGGCCCACCGGCTGATTTCCTCTTTCCCGTGCCCATAGGCATCTGCTTTCACAATCGCAAGAATCTCGGTATCCCCTGCTAAATCCCGAGCTCGCTGCAAATTATGTAAAAACGCTGAGCGAGAGATGAGCGCGCGCGAAGGATAATAACCATCTTGAATGCTTGAATCTGGCATTAATAAATCCTTCCTTTCGGCGAATCTGCTAGTGCAAAAGGCACAGCACCGATAATATCGCTGGCTTTTATAGGTTTGCCTGATTTAGCTAAGTGGTGTGGCTGATATCGCCCTGCCAATTTTACTTCTTTATCTAGCTCTAGCTGCTCGGCGGCTATTTTTCCCGCGGTGGAGTGTAGATATACCGCCGCCGCAGCTGCTTCTACTAAGAGTTGCTCGGAAAAATTCAGCGCGCTCTCTTGCGCGCGTGCCCCCTCTATTCGGTGTTGCGCTGCTATTCGGTGCTGCTCTACCACGCGCTGCCGAGCCGCTAATTGCCCTAGTATTCCTCCTAATATTCCCGCCAGCACATCGCCAGAGCCAGCAGTCGCCAACCAGCCAGAGGAATTTCCCTGCGCCGCTAGGTATCCGCTCGGACTCGCTATTACGGTTATTGCTCCTTTTAATACTACTACTGCCTTGGTATACAGCGCTGCTTGCTGTGCCCACTTCCGAGGCTGCGCCAAAATATCCTCCCCACTTATGTTTTCCCCATAGGCACGCAGCAGCCGGCACAGCTCACCGGTGTGCGGAGTCAAAATAATTGGGGTAGCCACGTCATCCGGCCAGCCGTCTCTCTCTGCCAATAATTGCAGACCACCCGCATCTAAAACTATTGGGATTCCGCGGGTGCACAGCTCGAAAAAGACTTCTTGCAGCGGAGCAATTTCCACTATTCCACTGCCAATCACTGCGGCATCTATTTTTCCAGCTACCGGCACCACTTCTGGGCAAGCACTCGCCACCAGAGGGCTCTCCCCTAAGTAACGCACCATACCGGCACCCACTGCTTGTGCACCTTGGGTGCAAAGCACTCCTGCCCCTGGATATTGCCGCGACCCCGCATAAATACCCACTACTCCACGCGTATATTTATTATCGGCAATACTCGGCGCGGAAAAGAATCGCTTCCTATCTGTTTTTTCAAACTGTATTACCGCCGGTGCGCCCGCCAAATAGGGGGCGAAACCTAAATCAGCAATTTCTATTTCTCCGGCATAATGCGCAGCTGGCGGCAGCAATAATCCTGGCTTTAAGCACCCCATAGCGATGGTAGCGGCAGCTGGTAGATATTGACCAGGTATCTCCCCCGTATCGGCATCAATTCCAGAGGGAATATCTATTGCCACAATATAAGGGGGCGTCTTAGAAACTAAATCTCTTCGCTCCGCGTTCAGAATTTCTAGCCAATCTGCAAGAGGAGGGCGCGGAGCTCCTTGTACCCCAATCCCCAGCAAACCATCTATCCAAATTTCGGCTCGTTGCGCCATTTTTTTCAACTGCGCCGCAGAAGGATTTTCCAGTATTTGCACTCCAGCACGCCGCGCCGCCGCGCTTGCCTCCTGATGAGCGGGTGCCACTACTACGGCCGCTACCGGCATTCCACGCCGCGCTAAGTAGGCACCGGCATAGAGCGCATCGCCCCCGTTATTTCCTTTCCCCGCCAAAACTAGTACAGATTGCAACGCGAGCGCGAGATTAGCTTTTTTACAGTGCCGAATTACGTGCTGGGCAGCAATATAAGCAGCTTCCTGCATAAGCGGGCGCCCCTTAGCTAAAAGTGGAGCTTCAGCGGCTCGCACCTGCGAAGTAGAGTAACTGCACTGCATTTCATTACTTTCTTTTTTACTTTCTTCCTCTATAGAATATCCTACTGCGCGTCTCCTCCCAGTTCGCTCCTTTTTTTCTAGCAAGTTAAACTACGAGGTAGAGATAAAAAGTAGCAGGATAGCTCCGCGCCACGCCCAAAATTGAGGAAAATTATGCCTAATCTTTCACAAGAATTCGCTCCATTTATGCGTATTTCTAGCCAACATTGGCGCTCTTTAGCTACTTCTACGGAGATGCCTATCACCGCAGCAGAAGTAAAAAAACTTGCCTCTATCGGAGATCCCATCACAATTGCAGAAGCGGATGCTATCTATCGCCCGCTTTCTGCACTTATGCAGCGCTATGCCCGCAATAACCGCTCTCTGCTCGCAGAAACTGACGATTTTCTAAATGTGCATTCTCCTCATACTCCCTGGATAATCGGGATAGCTGGTTCAGTAGCAGTAGGGAAATCCACTACGGCGCGCCTACTCCAGGCCTTAATGAGCCGCTGGCCAGATACGCCGAACGTAGATCTAGTGCCTACCGATGGATTTATCTATCCAAATAGCTATTTAGAAAAGCGCGGCCTGCTCAACCGAAAAGGATTTCCCGAGTCCTATGATTTTCCCTCCCTGCTGAACTTTTTAGCAGATGTAAAAGCCGGAAAGGAAAATCTGGAAGTTCCTATCTACGACCATGTGACCTACGATATTCTGCCCGGGCAAACCCTGAAAATAAATAGGCCAGATATTCTCATTATCGAAGGGCTGAACGTATTACAACCTCCCAAATATAAAGCAGATTCAGCTGATTTTCGCGCTGTTTCTGATTATTTTGATTTCTCTATCTATATAGATGCTGATGAAACCGCCTTAGAAGATTGGTATATGAGCCGTTTCCACCAGCTTTGGGAAGACGCACTCCATAACGAAGAATCTTTCTTCACTAATTTCACGCATCTCACCCCGCAAGAGGCTTCCCAAATGGCACGGGACGTGTGGCGCACTATAAATCTGCCAAATCTGCGCGAAAATATAGCACCCACCCGTTCCAGGGCTACGGTTATTCTGCGCAAAGGGGCAAATCACTCCGTAGAAGAAGTATTGCTGCGCAAACTCTAGAGGGAAATTTTCTCTTTTACAACCCCGGCCAAGTAGGCAGCAGCTGCATCAGATTTCTCCTGCGTCTCCGCTTCCACCATTACCCGCACCAAGGGTTCGGTGCCGGAAGCGCGCAAGAGTACGCGCCCAGTCTGCCCGAGATCACTTTCCACCTCTGCCACTTCTTTCGCCAGCTCTGATACCCGCGTCTTATCTACATTAGGCACATTCACCAAACTCTGCGGCAATTTCTTCACAAACTCCACCATCTCATGCAAAGACTGGCCATGCTGAGCAATTTGCGAAGCTACTAATACCGCAGTAAGAGTGCCGTCACCCGTGGTGGCATGATCGAGATTAATGATATGCCCGGACTGCTCGCCCCCGAGGTTGTAGCCTTTTGCCAGCATCTCTTCCAACACGTAACGATCTCCCACTTTAGTGGATACCGTCTTAATTCCTTTATCTTTCATCGCCAGATGCAGTCCAAGATTCGACATCACCGTCAATACCAGAGTATTGCGCTTTAACCGGCCCTCTTCTTTCATCGTAACTGCCAGCATACCCATGATTTGGTCGCCATCAACTAATACGCCATTCTTATCCACAGCTAGACAGCGATCAGCATCTCCGTCAAAAGCGAAGCCAAAATCAGCATGCGTGGCTACAGTCAATGCCTGCAACTGCTCTGGATGAGTAGAGCCGCAGTTATCGTTAATATTCTTCCCATCGGGAGCCGCATTGATGACCACTACATCTGCTCCCAATTTCTGGAATACGCGCGGAGCCACATCAGACGCGGCTCCGTTAGCGCAATCCAAAGCAATACGCAGCCCGTGCAGCGGCGTACCACAACGAATCAGGTGATCCATATAGTAGCGGTCAGAAACTAATACATTTTCAGCTACGTGCCCTACGGCTTCCCCAATCGGATGTTCCCAATCCGTGGACAACGCTTTTTCAATTTCATCTTCAATCGCATCGTCAAGTTTGAAACCGTCGCCATTAATGAACTTAATGCCGTTATCTTGCATAGGATTATGCGAAGCAGAAATCACTACTCCCAGATCATAATCTTGCTCGCAAGTAAGATAGGCGACGCCGGGAGTGGGAATCTCATTCACATGCTCCACATCTATTCCCGCACTCGACAATCCAGCCGCCATAGCGTTAGAAAGCATAGCCGAAGACTGCCGGGTATCGCGCCCGATAACTGCGCGGCGGCGGCCGCCAGAACTGTGCCCCGCCAAGACCCGGGCAGCAGCTGCACCTAACTGTAAAGCAAAATCTGCAGTTAAATCCTTATTAGCTAATCCCCGTACTCCGTCAGTTCCAAATAAACGTGCCATTATTTCTCCTTTATAGGCAGGTAGCTCTAGGCATAATTTATAAGCACACTTGCGCACTCAACGTCACTATTATTCCACTTCTGGGCTTTTTCTGGGCGCGACACAGCCCAATAAGGCACATTTGCTTATTAGGAGGGATTTTCAAAAGCTGGCTACTTAGAAAATTTGGGCAGCGCCGGAAGTGAGGGCGAATTTTTCCGTGCCCCAACGTTTTTTGGAAAATTCTCCACCCGAATAAAAAAATTGGGGAGGAGCAACAGCTCCTCCCCAATAAAAAGTGTCGTTTAACGCTTGGAGAACTGGGAAGCCTTGCGGGCTTTCTTTAAACCAGCCTTCTTGCGCTCCACGGCGCGGGAATCGCGAGTGAGGAATCCGGCTTTCTTCAATGCCGAACGATTCGCTTCCCGATCAATTTCGTTCAGGGCCCGAGCAATTCCCAGACGCACCGCGCCGGCTTGCCCGGAGGGGCCACCTCCATTGATACGCGCGATTACGTCGAAGCGACCGACTAAATCGAGCAGTACGAAAGGAGAATTAATGAGCTGCTGGTGCAGCTTATTGGGGAAATAATCTTCCAGGGTACGACCATTAATGGTCCAATTTCCCGTGCCCGGAACTAAACGGACGCGAGCTACTGCGCTCTTGCGCCGCCCTAATCCTTGCCCGGGAGCAGTCAGAGAAACTCCCTGACCAGTCTGCGGAGCTTCGCTCTCGCTGGTGTATGAGCTGAGATTCTCTTCCAGCTCTTCAGTTTCTACGGTGGTGTCAGCCACGGTACTCCTTAAAATCTAAACGGTTGTTTTCGAAGCCGTTGAGGACTCCAAAATAATTACTGGGCAATCTTGGTCAGTTCGAAAGGAACCGGCTGCTGAGCTTGATGCGGATGCTCAGCTCCTCGATATACCTTAAGCCGAGAAATCTGGCTGCGCCCTAATCTATTCTTCGGCAGCATCCCGGCGACTGCTTTTATTACTGCTTTCTCCGGATTCTCTGCCAATAATTCCGCGTATGAAGTAGCCTTTAGCCCACCCGGGTATCCCGAGTGATGATAAGCCTTTTTCTGCTCGCGCTTAGAACCAGTCAGAGCCACCTTATCTGCGTTAATAATGATGACGAAATCGCCAAGATCCGCATGGGGAGCAAATGTCGGCTTATGCTTCCCACGGAGCAGAGGGGCAACTTGAGCTGCCAAACGGCCCAGGACGACGTCAGTAGCATCAACAATGTACCACTTATGTTCAATATCGCCGGGCTTCGGTGTATACGTACGCACTATCGTAGCCTTCGTTTCTTAAGTCTGTGGGCAGAGTCTGTAAAAGTATATCTGCCCGATGGTCAAGATTAACTGCTGCGCTTAATTTGGGACGAGTGGGAAATTATCCACAAACATACACAACGATATATAACTCTATCTTTTCCGCTTCCACCCGTCAAAGAAACTAAGAAGGCTGTGAGAGGTTTCATGCTAAAACAGCTTCACCTCTCCGAAGGCCGCTAATCTCCCCGATAGCGCCGCGCGCGCTGTGCTTGCGCCGCATATTCAGAAGACGGCGGATAGCCCACTTCCGCCAAAGTCAATCCATGTGCCGGCGCACATACCGTTTCGCCGTTGCGCTCCTGGGCCCGCAAAGATTCCGCTGGCCAATTTTCTGCCCGCCGGCCTCTACCTACTTCTATTAACGCTCCTACCAGCATCCGCACCTGCGAGTGGCAAAAAGCATCAGCCTGCACTTGGGCAGCTAAAATTCCACTTTCTTGCCGAGAAAACTGCAATTTTAGTAAAGTGCGCACGCTGGAAGCTCCCGGGCGGGGCCGGCAAAAAGAAGTAAAATCGTGCTCTCCGAGCAACGGAAGCGCCGCCCGATTCATCCGCTCTATATCGAGTTCTTCTGGTATCCAGAGCACATCTAGCCGCGCCGGATTCCAATGCTCTACTCCGTCGGCAATTAAATACACGTATTTACGCCACAGCGCCGAAAACCGCGCATCGAAATCAGCCGGCACTTTTTCTACCCGTGTAATCACCACATCACTGTAGCCACGAATAGGTAAATTTAGCCCTGTTGCTGCTGGCGCTGCCCCGGCTGCCGGCGTTGACGCTACAGCTGCCTCTGCTACAGCTGCCTCTGACGGCACAGCCTCCAATTCCGCATTTTCCTCGCCCCGGCAATATTCCCAATATGCCCGCGTCAGCAGGGAATTAGCACGCCGGAGCAGCACATCTTCGGGCAAGTAATTAGCTCTCCCCGGTAACTGCTCCCAGAGTGTAGCGGGGACATCGAAATGTGCTACTTGCCCAGCCGCATGCACTCCCGCATCGGTACGCCCAGCTACTGTGAGCGAAATAGGAATTCGCAGTATTGTGCTCAAGACTTTCTCGATTTCCCCTTGCACAGTACGAAGCCCCGGCTGGCAGGCCCAACCGTGAAATTGCCGCCCCTGATAGCTAATCTGCAAGCGAATCCGCATTTTCGCGCTGCTCTCTTCTCCCATAGATTTAGCTTTCCACACTCTCAGAATTCGGTCAAAATAGGTAAATTAAAGGCGGGGAAACACTGAGGATTCCCCGCCTAAAATTTTAGGGTTTAATTATTTTTCCGCATCGGCGTCTTCGTCTTCGTCTTCGGCTTCGGCTTCGGCTTCGGCTTCAGCTTCAGCTTCGGCCTTCTCAGCTTCCACTTCTTCCGCTACTGCTTCTACTTCTTCTAAGACTTCCGCCGCTTCTTCCGCCGCTTCTTCCGCCGCTTCTTCAGCAGCTTCTACAGCTTCAGTAGCTTCCACTGCCTCCGGCTCAGCCGGCGCCGCTTTCTTTGCTTCTTTCTTATCCGCAATCTCATCTAGTACCAAAGAGATTTCGGCTAAAGGAGCATTATCACCTTTCCGATTCGGCAATTTAATAGTACGGGTGTAGCCACCATCGCGATTGGCAAACTTCGGAGCTAACTCTTCAAAAAGAATATAAGCAGCTTCCCGGTCGCGCAGCACTTTCAAAGCTAAACGACGATTGTGGGTATCCCCTTTCTTCGCCTTCGTAATCAGCTTTTCAATATGAGGGCGCACCCGCTTTGCTTTCGCTTCTGTGGTTTTAATAGATCCGTTGTAAATGAGCTCCTTGCACAGATTGGCAATGATGAGGCGCTCATGCGCTGGTGATCCTCCCAGACGCGGTCCCTTGGTGGGCTTAGGCATTTATATCTCCTAAAAATTTTAAGTGCGTTTTACTGCACGTCGTCACTAAAAGTCATGGAATAGCTGTCATCAGCAAAATTGGAAACGAAAGGTCCGGGAGTATCCCGCAGATGTAAATCCATCTTCTCCAGTTCCTCTTTCACATCTTCGATAGATTTAGCACCAAAATTACGGATATCTAGTAGATCCGCCTCCGAGCGCATCACTAGCTCGCCGATGGTGTGAATTCCTTCGCGCTGTAAGCAGTTCTGCGAACGAGCTGGCAGATTCAGAATCGTAATCGGCCGCTGCAAATCCGAAGACTGCTGCTCCGGCACGGGCGGTTCTTTCAGCTCTAGGCCTTCTACTTCTTCGTTGAGCTCGGTGCACAGGCCAAAGAGCTCTACCAAAGTCTTGCCGGCAGAAGCGAAAGCATCCCGCGGCGCCATAGAAGGCTTGGTTTCCACATCTACGATCAACCGATCGAAATCAGTGCGCTGCCCTACTCGAGTAGCCTCTACTTTATAAGAAACGCGCACTACCGGAGAGTAAATAGAATCTACCGGAATTCGCCCAATCTCATAGTCAGGAGAATTATTCTGAGCAGCCGATACGTATCCACGCCCGCGCTCCACAGTGAGATCTATTTCCAGTTTCCCTTTTTCATTAAGAGTAGCAATCACTAAATCTGGATTGTGAATTTCTACGCCCGCGGGCGGAGTAATATCCGAAGCTAGCACCTGCCCCGGCCCTTGCTTACGCAAGTACATCGAAACCGGCTCATCGTGCTCGGAAGTAACCACTAATTCTTTTATATTAAGGATAATTTCCGCTACATCTTCTTTACAGCCTTCAATAGTGGAAAATTCATGCAATACGCCGTCGATATTAATCGAGGTGACTGCCGCTCCCGGTATGGAGCTCAGTAGAGTCCGCCGCAGGGAATTACCCAGCGTATATCCGAAACCAGGCTCTAGCGGTTCCAGAGTAAAACGAGAACGAATCTCGGAAGTTTTATCTTCGGTCAGCGTAGGCCGCTGTTCAATAATCACTATTTTTCCTTTCACAGGCGCCCGCTATATGACGCCTCTTAGTGTTCCATCTGCCTAACAGTTGGATGGGCAAGAAGCCCGAGGAGGGGCAAAAAGCCCCGGATATCAAACGCGACGGCGCTTGGGAGGACGGCATCCATTATGAGCTTGTGGAGTGACATCAGATATCGAAGTCACTTCTAAGCCGGAAGCAGTCAAAGAACGAATCGCGGTTTCCCGGCCAGAACCGGGGCCTTTTACGAATACATCTACTTTCTTAACTCCGTGATCCATAGCCCGGCGAGCTGCATTTTCTGCGGCGAGCTGCGCAGCATACGGAGTAGATTTACGCGAACCCTTAAAGCCCACCATGCCGGCAGAGCAAGAAGCGATTACTTCTCCATTCGGATCAGTTATAGACACAATCGTATTGTTGAAGGTCGACTTAATATGAGCCTGACCAATAGTAATATTTTTGCGCACATTGCGACGCGGCTTGCGCGTCTGAGTCTTGGGTGGCATTTACATAATCTCCTGAAACTATTTTCCGAATACCGGATTTCCTCTTAAGCCTTCTTCTTACCAGCAACCGTACGCTTTGGCCCCTTGCGGGTACGCGCGTTCGTCTTTGTACGCTGCCCATGTACGGGAAGACCCCGACGATGCCGCAGGCCCTGGTAACAACCGATTTCTACTTTCCGGCGAATATTTGCCTGCACTTCGCGGCGCAAATCGCCTTCTACTCGGAAATTCTCATCGATAAATTCTTTGAGCTTTACGAGCTCTTCTTCAGTGAGATCCTTTACGCGGGTATCTGGATTCACCCCGGTAGCGCCCAGAGCTTTCAAAGAACTGGAACGCCCAATGCCGTAAATATAAGTGAGCGCAATCTCCACTCGCTTTTCGCGAGGTAAATCGACGCCTGCTAAACGTGCCATATTATGTGGCTCCTATTTTCTATCCCGAAGGTGTGTAGCACTGCCATCTCGCTTTTCACCACGAGCCCTAGCCTTCGGACTAAGGGTTGCATTTCGCCGGCAATGCTTCTTACTGCTTCTCCTAAGCGAAACGCCAGTTATCCCTGACGCTGCTTATGCCGCGGATTGGTGCAAATTACCATTACCGTGCCCTTGCGGCGCACGATCTTGCAACTATCACAAATCCGTTTCACGCTTGGTTTGACCTTCATATGTGTCTTTCCTTTGCTGCCGTTCCTTTTGCAGATAAGACCGGCAACGGATCTTACTCTGCGAGAATCCGCCTATTTACTTATATCGGTAAACAATGCGGCCACGATTAAGATCGTAAGGAGTAAGTTCTACTACCACTCGATCTTCCGGAAGGATCTTGATGTAGTGCTGACGCATCTTACCGGAGATATGGGCGAGCACCACGTGCCCGTTCTCCAACTCCACCTGAAACATCGCATTCGGCAGTGCTTCCAGCACTGTGCCTTCTACTTCGATGACGCCTTCTTTTTTCGCCATATTTCCCGCTTACTTCCTATCTTTTTCTCTGAACTGCAGCTAATGCTACCGCTCATGCACAACTGCCTAAATACAGATGCGCCAATGCTCCAGTCTAGCCGAAAAAATGCCGGAAAATAAAGGCGAAAAGAGGTGTATCTCATCACGCCAAATAGCCGAATCCACCTTACTAAACAGTTGCGGGGTCAGACGCCGCCGCTATTACTTCTGGCTTGGCCTGACCCCGCAGCTAGCAGTTCACTAGTTTTGCTCAGCTACTTATCACGCATGATGCTTGCCGCGCCTTGCCAGCATTGCTCCACCAGCTAGCGCAATCAATGCCGCACCAGTCAGGCCAGATCCAAGGAAACCAGTTTGCGCAAGTGGCTTAGTCGCCGCCGGATCAGCGGAATTCACCGGCGCTACCGCCACAGAAGCATTAGCCGCGGCAGCAATCACCGTAAATTCTTTACTAGTAGCTCGGCCAGTTTCTTTTCCAGTTGCAGTCACCGTATGCTTTCCGAGCGCGAAATTGGCTGGAACCTTCCAAGCAATACGTGCCACGCCCTGCGCATCAACCACAACTCGCCCAGCATAGACAACCTCAGAGCGCACGTGGAAATCTACCTGTTCACCGGCATCGAACCCGCTGGCAGTAAACAGTATTGTGCTTCCCTGCTGTATCTGGGTGGCAGAAAGCGTGATATCTACCGGATGCAACTCATTGTAGTGTTGCTGCGCTTTTTGCAATGCCGCTTGCGCCTGATTCAAGAGTTGCTGCGCAGTCGCCACTTCTTCCTGCTTAGTCTGCAGTTTTTCTTGTGCTTGCTGAGCAGCTTCTGCGGCCTTAGCAGCCGCTTCTTGCGCGCTGCGCACGATATTGAACTTCTCCGGCAAAGCGTAGGCATTTAAGTGCTCATTATCAGTTGGCATCCCATTTTGCAGCGCTGCCGCAGAATCTACCGCTGCTAGATACTCCGCGCGCGCCTTCGCCGCTTGGGCTTCCTGCTGCGCAGCAGCAACTGCCGCTTCTTGCTTCGAAACAGCATCTTTTGCTGCCTGCAACTGAGCTTGGGCCTTCTGTAAGGCTTCATCTGCACTTGCTACAGCCGCCAAGGCCTTTTCGTGCTTAGCCTGGGCTTCTTGCAAAGGCGTCAACTGAGCTTGGGCCGCTTGCAACCGGCTGGCCGCCTGCTCTACCGCAGCTTGTGCAGCTTCTACATCCGCTTGCGCAGCTTGTACTGCCACGGCTGCCTGCTCCTTAGCGGTGGCGGCTTTCTGTGCCTTATCCTTGGCATCTTCTACTTTAGCAATTGCATCCTGCTGCTTAGCCTGCGCCTGCGCTAAATCTGCTTTCGCAGTCTCCAAATTTGCCTTGGCGTTCCGCAACGCAGTGCCGCCTTCAATATTCTCTACCGCCTTGGTCTTTTCAGCTACTAAAGCCTGCTTGCTTTGTACCGCTTCTGCCGCTTTATTTACCGATTCTTGTGCCGCAGCGGCAGCAGAATCAGCAGCATTCTTTGCGGTTTGTTTATCCGTAACCGCCTGGCTGGCCGCAGCAACCACAGACTCTTGCGCCTGGACGGCAGCACCCGCCTGCGTCTGTACCTCCTGGGCAGTGACAATAGCAGCTTCCGCCGCTTGCAAATCTTCTTCATTCTTTTGCAGAGTTTGCGCAGCCGTAGCTGCGGCAGTATCTGCCGCATTCTTTTCGCTCTGCCGGGCAGCCAGAGTGGCCGCCGCCGTACTTTGCTCCGCCTTAGCTGCTTCTAAAGCCTTTAGTGCCGCCTCGTATTCCTGCTGCACACGCGGGTCACCATTGGTCTTTTTAGCAAGTAAATCATTGTAATAGGCCATGAAGCGGGCAGTGTATTCTTCAACTGAGAAACTTTTACCCTTCACATTAGAGCTCAGCACCATCGAATGCACAAATTGAGCTTTAACCCATGATTCCTTATATATTTCAGCTGAACGAGCTGCATAGCCAATAACTTTGCTATCTTTCACGTTCAGCCCGGACATGCGGGAATCTCCCCACATCAAATCATCCACCAGATTGGTATAGTGCCCTACATCTGCTTTCCCTGCCAAATTCGGATCATTTTGAATCATTTCTTCCATCTGAACCCGGCTAGTTGCTCCTTGGGCGCGCAGCTTATCAAATAGTACTTTTTCTTCATCCCACCAGCCCTGTAAAGCTTCTTTCGAAGTCATCCTGTAAGAAGGATTATAATTTCCACGAACAGCCAGGTTCTCATAGTGGTCGCTATAAACTTCCGAGTGTCCCCAAATCTTAGAAGAGTAATTGGCATTTGCTTGCGCTATCGCCATGGAATAATCGTCAATTTGCAGCAAAGAAAGCTTCCGGCCGTCAATACCGCCATCACTTTGCCGCTTAGCATTTATTGCCGGTATTTGCTCGATAGAGAATTTCATATTCTCCAAGGTACGCGCATCCTCATTCCCAAAATTCTGAGGATTATATTCGGCGTGAACTCCCTGCGGCTTGGTTAATACTTCCAGAGCTTCTTGAGACCCCATTGCCTCATAGAAGCCTTCAGCTCCGCGATCCCACTGCTTTTGCGCATCTGCCTTGCTCGTATCGTTATCCACAGCTGCTTTCGCAGTCGCTACGCGCTGCTCTGCCGCAGCGACGGCAGCATCTGCTGCGTTCTTAGCTTCCTGCGCTGCCGCTAATGCAGCATCAGCAGCTTGTACTTTTTGCTTAGCTTCTGCATTCTTAGCCCGGGCCGCCGGCAAACTAGCCTGCAAAGCATCCCGCTTAGAAGTAGCTGCTTCCAGCTTATTTTTCGCCTCTGTCTGCTGCTTTTGCAGCTCGGCAAGTTGGGCGCGCGCCGCCGCTTCCGCCTGCTTAGCCTGCTCTAAATCTGCCTTTGCCGCGGCAGCTTTCTCATTTAAAGTAGCTAGGTCTGCTTTCGCCTGTTTCTCAGCTTCTTGAGCCTGGGCAAGTTGCTGCTGCGCTTCACTCAGTTCAGCTTGTGCCTGCTGCAATGCAGCTCCAGCGCTGCTTTCCAACTGTGCCACCTGCGCGGTCAGATCGTCCACCTTTTTCTGAGCGGTTTGCACAGCCTTATCCGCCGCATCTTGACTTTGCTTGGCAGCTTGCAGATCCTTATCGGCTTGGGTGCTCGCCGCCGCCTGCGCATCTGCATCCTTCTGCAGCTGCGTTAGTTTATCTGCCGCCTGCTTCTGAGCAGCATCTGCATCAGCTTTCGCCTGCTCTGCTTTAGCTACTTCTTCTTTGGCCTGGGTAATTTTCCCTTCATCTACAGCTGGATTCGCAGCTAACTCATTTGCTGCCGATTCCTTAGCTTGGCTCGCCTTATCAACTTGCGCACTAGCTGCCTCTTCGGCTTTCTGTGCATTTTGCAAAGCAGTACGAGCATCTGCCTCTTTCTGCGCAGCTGCTGTGGCTTTCTGCTTACTATCTGCCTGCGCCTGCGTCAAAGCAGCTACAGCAGCAGATTCGCTCTTCTTTGCCTTAGCTTGCGCCGCATCCGCCTCATCTTGCAACTCTTTGGCTGCTTTGGCAGCTTCTGCTTCTTCCTGCTTCTTTGCATCAAAATCAGCTTGCGCCCGAGCGGCGTCCTGCTTAGCAGCATCTAGCTCTTGCTTCGATTCCGCTGCCGAATCCACGGTCTGCTGGGTATTTCCCTCATTTTCATTAGTTACAACGGGAACTTCCGAATCTGCCATAGCCGCGGGAGCGGTAATAGTGAGCGCTGCGATTGCTGCTACAGCTCCGGCTTTTTTAGATGAGGTTTTCATATTACGCTCTTTCCTATCTTCTCGTAGATACAGTTCACTTGTCTTCTACCAGTGTAACGAAAACCTTGATAAATAGCGCAAAAACCCTTTATTTAGAGATTTAATCTAATAATTCACCCCACGAATAAATACTCATCTAGGACCAAAGCCTAGGGTGTGGAAATATCGAAGCGCCGATCTCCCCGAGATTAGAGCGGAGCCGGAATAATCCCAAACCGAGCTAGCTCTGCCGCACCCCCATCTGGAGCAGAGAGTACCCAGATTCCACCCTCATGTAAAGCTACCTCATGCTCCCAGTGGCAGGCATCTGAGCCATCTTGCGTCTTTACTGTCCACTCATCGCTCAGCGTATAGTTAGCTTGTTTTCCTGCAGTAAAAATTGGTTCAATGCACAGCACCATACCGGGGCGTAAGCGAGCACCCCGGCTACGGGTACGGTAATTGAGCACAGTAGGCTCCATATGCATAGCTGTACCAATGCCGTGCCCAGTAAAGTTTTCCACTATATCGGGGCGCTCGGCCGGAGAAATATCCATCACATAGTCATCTATGGCTCGGCCAATATCACCTACGTATTTTTCCTGCGCCATAGCGGCTATACCGTACCAAAGAGCTTCCTCCGTAACAGCAGAAAGCTGCTCCCGCGCCTGCCGCACCGCCGGATCGCCGCCGGGAAGTACCGTAGTGAAGCAAGCATCTCCATGCCAACCCGCTAATACAGCTCCACAATCTAAAGAAACTAAATCACCCGGCTGGAGCACTTCCTCCCCCGGAATTCCGTGTACTACCGTATCGTTTACCGATATACAGGTCTGGCGCGGATAGCCGTAGTATCCATAAAAATTAGATTTAGCTCCATGCGCCGCTAAAACTTCCCGCGCAATATCGTCTAATTCCCCAGTTGTAATGCCGGGGCGAATTGCCTCTCGCAATGCTTGATGGATATCAGCTACGACCAGAGCCGCTCGGCGAATAGCGAGAATCTCCGTATTATTCCAGTATTTAATACCCGCTTCTCGCCGCATTACCGATACCCCTATATCGCCAATCTCTTTTAATTAGCTCTTTTGAATTTAGCGTTTTAATTCGCCAATTTTAGTTAGCCGATTTTAATTACTTCTCAGCAAAAGGCGCGAGAGCTAGCTGTAAATTCTGCGCTACCTGCTCAATAGTGCCGGTACCATCTACCCGCAACAGCAGACCGCGCTCCGCATAGGCCGCCGTGACCGGCTTAGTCTCGCTATGATATACCGCTATCCGGTGGCGAATTACTTCTTCCGTATCGTCGGCTCGCTTTTCAATTTCAGCACGGCGCAGCAATCTTCCCACAATATCCTCATCTGGAATATCTAGCTCTGCTACTACCGAGAGAGGCAAGTGTAAATCTTGCAATATGCCATCGAGAGCGTCCACCTGATGTAAGTTACGCGGATAACCGTCGAGCAAGAATCCAGCTTGTGCATCTGCTTCACCTAAGCGCGCGCGCACTAAAGCGTCAGTGAGCTCATCCGGCACCAAATTTCCGCCTTCAATATAGGCAGCAGCCTGCTTACCTAATTCTGTGCCACGAGAAATATGCGAGCGGAAAATAGCTCCGGTAGAGATATTGGCAATTCCAAATTTTTCCGCAATAGTCTTTGCCTGCGTACCTTTTCCAGCTCCCGGTGGGCCGACCAATAATAATCTTAAACTCATCGTAAGAATCCTCCGTAGTGGCGCTGCTGTAGCTGAGCGTTGATATCTTTAACCGTCTGCAAGCCGACACCGACCAGAATAATAATTGAAGTACCGCCGAAGCTGGCTGATTTAATACCGAGCTGTACGAATACTACGTGCGGTATAAGAGCTACGATTGCCAGGTAGATAGCACCTACCCAGTTAATACGATTAATTACGTAGCGCAGATAATCAGCAGTAGGTTGCCCGGCGCGAATTCCCGGAATAAATCCTCCGTAGCGCTTCATATTATCGGCTATTTCTTCAGGGTTGAAAGTGATCGACGTGTAGAAGAAAGCAAAGAAAATAATCAGTACTACATACGCCAGCATGTACCCCGGAGAAGTCCAGGTGAAATTAGCGCGTAGCCACTGTACCCAGCCCGAGGTGGGGTCACCGAATTGCGCTATCATTTGCGGCAAAGAAAGAATAGAAGAAGCGAAAATCACGGGGATTACGTTCGACATATTTATTTTCAACGGAATGTAGGTGGAGGTACCTCCGTAGGTGCGACGCCCTACTACCCGCTTCGCGTACTGTACCGGAATCTTGCGCTGGGATTGTTCTACGAATACTACTACTGCAGTAATTGCGAGGAACATCAGCACCACCAGCGCTACGTAGCTCCAGCCACCTGCCGATTTAGATACAGTCCCCAGCAAAGTCGGGAAAGAAGCCGCAATACCGGTGAAGATAAGGAGTGACATTCCATTGCCTACTCCCCGTTCGGTAATTACTTCTGCCAGCCACATTACGAGGGCCGTACCTACCGTCATCACTAAAATAGTAGCTAAACGGCGAATTACAGAATCGTTCGGAATTGGTTGCACCGAGCAACCGGGGAAAAGAGCCGAATTGGCTACGGATACAATCACTGAGGATTGCAATACCGCTAAGAAGATTGTGAGGTAGCGAGTATATTCAGTAATTTTGGCGGTGCCGGTTTGCCCCTCTTTGTGGAGCTCTTCCAGCCGCGGAATCACCACCCGCATTAGCTGCATAATAATAGACGACGTAATATAAGGCATGATTCCGAGCGCGAAGACGGAAAGCTTCAGCATACCGCCCCCGGCAAACATATTCATCATGGTCAATAGATCGGCATTACCGGCTTCATCAATACATTTCGTCACATTTACATACGAAACAAAAGGAGCGGGAATATAAGTACCGAAACGATAAATCACCATGATTAATATCGTCAGGAGCAGCTTTCGCCGCAAATCTGGAGTGCGGAACGCCGCTGCTAGTGATTTGAGCAAGAGTTTTCCTCCCCGTAAACCGGTCCTACCGGTGCTGCATTATTCGGCTTTGCCGCCTGTCTCTTATACACATCTCCGAGCCCACGAGACCGTTATTCTA